>NZ_AEIQ01000044.1:0-1294 GCF_000152185.1 Dermacoccus sp. Ellin185
CGCGATTCTTGGTCACATTCGCATCGGCGCCCGGCGGGAGCACCTCGGCGTCCGTGGCGGCGTCGAAGGTGGACGAGAATCGCAGATGGGGACGCCGTTCGCAGAGGTGGACGAGAATCGCGAAGGTGGACGAAATTCGCAGATGGGGACAGGAATCGCCGTTGAGGACGGGCGCAGGCTCGGGCACGGGCCCTCTCTGAGGGCTGGCGGTAGGCTGCGCCGAGACGAGAGGAATGACCGCATGATCCCCTTGGACGAGGCCAGCGCCGCCGTCATCGAACACTGTCAGAGCGGCTCACGCGTCCTGCTCGGTCTTGCCGGCGAGCCGGGCGCAGGGAAGTCGACGGCGGCCGCCCGCTTGCTGCTCGACGCCGACCAGGCCGGCGTCACGGCCGCCGTCGTGCCGATGGACGGCTTTCACCTCGCGCACAGCGTCCTCGAAAGCCGGGCCATGACGGACGTCAAGGGCGCGCCCGAGACGTTTGACGCGCACGGCTTCGTCACGCTCGTCGAACGCATCCACGCCCAGCGACCCGGCGATCCGACGATCTGGGCCCCCGAGTTCCGCCGAGAGATCGAAGACGCGGTGGCCGGCGCGATCAAGGTGCCCGCCGACACACAACTCGTCATCGTCGAAGGCAATTACGTGCTTCTTGACGAGGAGCCCTGGGCCCGCCTGGCGCTGCTGTTCGACGCGGCGTGGATGCTCACTCCCTCAGCCGAGCGACGCCTGGCCCGTCTCATGGCCCGCCACGAGTCGTACGGCAACGACCCGGCCGGCGCCCGACGACGCGCCCTCGGACCGGATCAGACCAACGCCGAACGCGTCCGCGCACACTCGCAGCGACCCGGCGTCACCATGGTCGACCCCGGCTGACGACAGCGCGGCCGGTCAGCCGCCGCTGCCGAGGGTCATGGGCGCGCACCACGCCGTGGCACCCCACGGGAACTGCGCCCACGGGAAGATGACCTGGATCTCCTGGAGGTCGAGCACCTGCCATCCGGCAGGTGCGTTCGTACCTCCGACACGGACCGGATCGAAGCACATCCATCGACCGATCTGGAGCCCCCGACCCCACGCCGGATCAAAGCCTGTCCCCGGCGCAGGGGGCGTCGTCGGGCCGGTCGACGTACTCGGCTCAGGCGACGTGGGCTGCGGCGACGTCGGTTCCGTCGTCGTCGGCGGGTTGACGATGCTCGTCGTCGGCGACGTCGGTTCCGGGCTCGTCGCCGGCGGTGATGTCGGTTCCGCTGTCGTCGGCGGAACGACGATGCTCGTCGTCGGCGACGTCGG
>NZ_AEIQ01000043.1:0-45294 GCF_000152185.1 Dermacoccus sp. Ellin185
GTGGTCGCGGCGCGCCGCCGCGACGTCGGAGATCGCCGTCGCCATGGGCGCGTGGATGCCGAGCGTGCGGCGCGTCGTGTGCGCGGCGCCGCCGCCGAAGCCGACGAGGACGCCGGCCGCGCCGGTGCGCATGAGGTGCAGCGCAGCGGTGTAGGTGCCCGCGCCGCCGACGATGACGGGGACGTCGAGCTCGTAGATGAAGCGCTTGAGGTTGAGCGGTTCGGACGCGCCGGAGACGTGCTCGGCCGAGACGGTCGTGCCGCGGATGACGAACAGGTCGACGCCCGCCGCGACGACGGTGCGCCAGTGCTCCTGCGTGCGCTGCGGTGTCAGGGCGCCGGCGACGGTGACGCCCGCGTCACGGATCTCCTTGAGGCGTGCGGTGATGAGTTCGGGCTTGATGGGCTCGGCGTAGATCTCGCGCATGCGGGCGGTGGCCTCGTCAGGGCTGCACGTCGCGATCTGCGCGAGCTGCTTCTCGGGCTCCTCGTAGCGCGTCCACAGGCCCTCGAGGTCGAGCATCGGCAGGCCGCCGAGCTTGCCGAACGCGATGGCCGTCGCGGGCGACATGAGCGAGTCCATCGGCGCGGCCATGACGGGCAGCTCGAAGTGGTAGGCGTCGATCTGCCACGACGTCGACACCTCCCGCGGGTCGCGCGTGCGGCGCGACGGGACGATCGCGATGTCGTCGAGTGAATACGCGCGGCGACCGCGCTTGCCCTTGCCGATCTCGATCTCAGTCACGCGTCGATCCTATTCCCTCGCGCCGTCTTCCGGCGCCCGCCCGGGGGCGGGTTCGTCGGGCCACTGGCGCGCGACCTGCGCGCAGACGATGAGTTGCAGCTGGTGGAACATCATGAGGGGCAGCACGAGCAGTCCGACGCCGGAGGGGAACAGCACCGTCGCCATCGGCAAGCCGGACGCCATCGACTTCTTCGATCCGCAGAACACGATGGCGACCTGGTCGGCCCGCGAGAAGCCGAGGCGGCGCGCCGTCACGTACGAGCCGACCATGACGACGGCGAGCAGCACAGCGCAGATGAGAAGCAGCGCCACGACCTGCCACACGGTGACGTGACTCCATATGTGTTCGCGCATGCCCGCGCTGAATGCGGAGTAGACGACGAGCATGATGCCGCCGCGGTCGAGGTACGTCAGGCCCTGCTTGTGTTCGGCGAGGAAGCCGCCGAGGCGCTTGTGGCAGAACTGGCCGAGGATGAACGGCAGCAGCAGTTGGACGACGAGTTTCTCCGCCGAGTCGAGGCTGAACGCGGCCTGCCCGCCCATGACACCGATGACGAGCAGGGGCGTGAGCACGACGCCGAGCATGTTGGAGAACGAGGCGGCGCAGATCGACGCGGCGACGTTGCCGCGCGCGAGTGAGGTGAACGTGACGGACGACTGCACGGTCGACGGCAGCAGCGTCAGGTACAGCAGTCCGAGGCTGAGGGTGTGGGGCAGGAACGTGTCAGCGATGGGCCGGATGACGAGGCCCAGCAGTGGGAACGCGACGAACGTGAACGCGAGGACGAGCAGGTGGAGGCGCCAGTGGCGGAAGCCCTCTTTCGTCTCCTCGGTCGAGAGGCGCGCGCCGTAGAGGAAGAACAGCAGCCCGATGGCGATGTTCGTCGCCCATTCGACGGGCGCGACGGCACCGCCGCGTGCCGGCAGCAGGCACGCCAGGGCGACCATTCCGAGCAGGGCGAGGACGTATCCGTCGAGGTACTTGGTGATGAAGCGCACGGGTCATGAGTATCACCGGTCCTCGATGATGAAAACCTGCAGTGTCTTCCTCGGCGTGGCTACGCTCTTCGCATGGATGCCGCGAAGAAGCTCGACAAGGTCCGTATCGATCGCAGCCTCGTGGACGTCCATCGCAACCCTCGCTCTTCTGAAACCGTTTGGGGCTACGTGAGCGCCGTCGGCAAGAAGTGGGCTCTCATCGCGAACGCGCGCGACGGCGGGTACCCCGACGGGTTCACCGCTATTCGTCTGAAGGACGTGATCGCGGTGCGCAGACGCGCAGGCTTCGAGGACGCGTTCGCCAAGACGCGGACCGACTGGCCTGAGTCGCCGCTCCATCTCGATCTGGACTCGACGAGGGGTCTCCTGGAATCGGCGCCGACGCGGGGTCGGCTCATCGCGATCGAACGCGAGCGGAAGCTCGAGGACGCCATGTGGGTGGGCGTCCCGGTTCTGATCGACAAGCGTTGGACGTGGATGCACGAGGTCGATGCCGATGCCGCTTGGCGCGAGGAGCCTCTGGCCTACCGCACGACCAGCATCACCCGCGTCACCTGGGGCGACTCATACCTCTGTGCGCTCGAGGCAGTTCTGCCCGCGCGTCCTGATGTGGGCGTCGTCGCGACGAAGAGGCTTCGTGACTGATCCGAGGTGCTTCACCGGTGACTCCATCCAACGCGCACCAGCGAGGCCAGCTGAACTGATCGTTGCCCGGAATGGCGTCATCCATGAGGCGTTTTCGGGCGACGTCCGTGGCCACCCGTACCAGCCGCTCCCTCCCACGACCGCACCACGACCGACACGGACGTCAGCGAGGCCCCGAACTCCGCAAGCGGTGGCCGAACCCTCCCACGACCGCAGCACCCGACGACGCAGACGCACGAAGGCGACCCCGTCGCGAGCTTGCGAGTGACCGGGGTCGCCTTCGTGGCGCATGACGTTGCCGCTCCCGGATCCGGACGGCACAAGTCAGCGAATGGAGTAATTCGGCGCTTCGACGATGCCTTGGACGTCGTGGGGGTGACTTTCTTTGAGCCCGGCGGAGGTGATGCGCACGAATTGGCCGCGCTTCTGCAGTTCGGGGATCGTCGAGCCGCCGACGTAGAACATCGACTGGTGCAGGCCGCCGACGAGTTGGCGGACGGCGTTGCTGACGGGGCCCTTGTAGGAGACGCGGCCTTCGATGCCTTCGGGGACGAGTTGGTCGTCGCTGATGACGTCGGCCTGGAAGTAGCGGTCCTTGGAATAGGACTTCTTGCCGCGTGAGCTCATCGCTCCGAGTGAGCCCATGCCGCGGTAGGCCTTGAACTGCTTGCCGTTGATGAGGACGACTTCGCCGGGTGATTCTTCGGTGCCCGCGAGCAGAGAGCCGACCATGACGGTGGAGGCGCCTGCGACGAGGGCCTTCGCGATGTCGCCGGAGTACTGCAGGCCGCCGTCGGCGATGACGGGCACGCCGGCGGGCTGGCAGGCCTGCGCGGCTTCGTAGACGGCGCTGACCTGCGGGACGCCGACGCCGGCGACGATGCGCGTCGTGCAGATGGAGCCGGGGCCGACACCGACCTTGACGGCGTCGACGCCAGCGTCGACGAGTGCCTGCGCGCCTGCGCGGGTCGCGACGTTTCCGCCGACGATCTGCACATGCTTCGTCATGGGGTCGGCCTTGAGCTTGCGGATCATGTCGAGCAACAGCTTGGCGTGGCCGTGCGCGGTGTCGACGACGAGCACGTCGACGCCCGCTTCGATGAGCGTCGTCGCGCGCTGCCAGGCCTCACCGAAGTAGCCGACGGCGGCGCCGACGAGCAGGCGGCCTTCGGCGTCCTTCGAGGCGTTCGGAAACTGCTCGGACTTCACGAAGTCCTTCACGGTGATGAGCGCGACGAGACGCCCGTCGTCGTCGACGAGCGGCAGGCGCTCACGCTTGTGCTGACGCAGGATCGCCGTCGCGTCGTCGTTCGAGATGTCGACTGGAGCGGTGACGAGCGGCTGCGGCGTCATGACGTCGCGCACCTTCGTCGTCGCCCACTCCGCGACCGGCGTGAAGCGCAGGTCGCGGTTGGTGATCATGCCGACGAGCGTGTCGTCCTCGACGACGACCGGCAGCCCGGAGACGCGGTACTGGCCGCAGATCGCGTCGAGCTCTTCGAGCGTCTTGTCGGGGCCGATCGTCACGGGGTTCGTGATGCGGCCCGTCTGCGTGCGCTTGACCAGGTCGACCTGGTAGGCCTGATCCTCGATCGACAGGTTGCGGTGCAGTACACCCATGCCACCCTCGCGCGCCATGGCAATCGCCATGCGCGCTTCGGTGACGGTGTCCATCGCCGCCGAAACGAGCGGAATGTTGAGGGTGATCTCGCGCGTCAGCTGCGCCGTCGTGTCGACCTCGGACGGGATGACGTCGGTCTCGCCGGGCAGCAGCAGAACGTCGTCATAGGTGAGGCCCAGCGTCGCGAACTTCGGAGGAACGTCAGTGACATTGTCAGAACCGAAAGCCATTCATCAAGTCTAGGACACTCCGGCCCCTGCCCTCACCGCGCGTGACGACGGCACAGGTGGCTGCACGACGAGCCCGCCGCAGCTCCGGTCTGTGCGAGCCAGCAACCGGGCTCAATGACGAACCGCGCCGCAGCTACCGTCAGTCGGATTCGGCCGACGGGCTTCCCGTCGCGGTGGCGCCGACGCTCGTCTGCGCGGCGCCCGGGTCCGAAACCGTGTCGGAGGGCGTCGGCATGCTCGACGCCGATGGCGTGGTAGGCGGCGTGGCCGGACTCGTCGGCGTCGCAGTGCCGGACGAAGGCGTCGTCGGGCTGGTCGGCGACGTGGGCTGCGAGTGCGACGGCGACGGACGCGAACTGCTCGGCTTGGATGTGCTCGAGCTGCTCGGCTTGGACGTGCTCGAGGGCGAACCGGGCAAGGTCGATCCGGACGAGCCCGTCGGACGCGACGTGCTGGGCCGCGAGCTGGACGCCGAACCCGTCGACGGGGGCTGCGTCGTCGACTGGGGCGAGCGCTGGCCGCGCGTTCCGGGCGTCGTGCGGTGCGGCGCGTCGCCGCGCGTCGTCGTCATCGCCACGCTCGAGGGAACCTGCTCCGGAATCATCGAACCGGCGACTGAGACCTCACCCGAACGCTCGGCGCCCGATTGCGGGCCGGTTTCGGGTCGGGCTGCCTCACGACCGGCACTCTGGCCCCGACTCGGTCCACCGTGCGCACTCGATCGCGCCGGTGCACTCGGCGCGGCGGCCACCGGTCCGGGCAGTGTCGTCGGGGTGGGAACGGCCGTGGCCTGCACTCGGGGGACGTCTGGTTCGGCGACGGCGCGCGCGTTGCTCCAGTCGAGGTGCAGCGGCGCGAGAACGGTCGACAGGCTTCCGCCGTTGACGGCAGCGGCGACGCTGGACAGCGCGACGACGGCGCCGGCGGAGACGGCCGTGAGACTGGCACGTCCACTCCAAGCACGCCGCGTACGGCGCTTCGAGGTAGGTCGTCCGGTCGCGAGGTAGCGGCCACCGCCGGCGAACTCGTTCTCGCGCGAAGCTGTGGTGTTGGTGTCGATGACGGGGTGGGCCGACACGTCCTTGTTGTGTGCCGCGCGCCGGCTCGTCACCTCGGCACGCGACGGCTGCGTCACGGCCTCGCAGGTCGCGTCGATCTCACGTGTCCAGGCGGTGAACAGGTCGCTCAATGCCTGCTCGCCGGGGCTGCGCTCCAGGTCGTCGTCACCTTCGGGGGCCGGGGGCTCGACAACGGGCCGCAACCGGGCGGGGCGCAGGGCGGAGACGCAGCGCGCCTCCGAGGGGGGAACCGTCGTGCCGCGTGAGCACGGCGACTCGACGACGGAGCGGGCTCCGAGAGCGTCGAGCAGGGCGTCGTCCTCGGCGATGTCACGCAGGTTGGCCTCGACGTCGAAGCGGGTGGCGGGCGGTGTCATCGAAGCTCCTCCCCCGAGGTCTCGTGCAGGGTGCGCAGTCGCGCGAGCGCACGGTGCTGAGCGACGCGGACGGCGCCCGGCGACATGGCGAGGCTCGCGCCCGTCTCCTCGGCGCTGAGGCCGACGGCGACGCGCAGCGTCAGGATCTCGCGCTGCTGCGGCGTCAATTTCTCCATGAGCACGGACAGCCGTCGCGCGGTATCGAGGTTGAGCGCCGCGTCCTCGGGGGTGAGGCCGGGGTCAATCGTGTCGGGCACCTCGTCCGTCGGCACGGCGGAGCGGAAGGCGCCGCGCTGGACGTCGGCGACCTTGCGCGAGCAGATCGAATACACGAACGCTTCGAAGGGGACACCGCGCTCGACGTAGCGGGGCAGAGCCTTGAGCACAGCCACGCACACCTCCTGAGCCGCATCCGCTGCGAGTTCGCGGGAGCCACTGAAGGCCCCCAACCTTGCCGAGGCATAGCGAAGTGCACGTTGGTGCACGTCGTCGAGAAGTGTCTCCCGTGCCGCGTCATCACCGGATCGCGCTGCTGAGACCAGCGCGGCGATGGACGAGGCTTCCCCGTTCACTTCCTCCATCGCTGTTGGGGTCGTGAGCGTTACATGGCGGCGCGCGGAACTCACCCGGGGCCATTCGGCCTCGGGTGAGGAGTATCCGGTCTCGCTCGTCATGCGGGCCTCTCCAAGGGGCTGCTGCGTGCTGTCGGACGGGCTTCCGCCTGCTCGTTTCTGGGCGGGCGGTCGCGCTTCAGTATTCCGATCCGACGGTACTGCCTGTCGCGCTCTGACGGTGTGTGGGGCCGTAGATCGACGGTCCACGCTAACGAAGGTGGGGCCGCGGCGCCACCTCAGCGCCGCTCGCGATGGGACAATGGGGGCAGTCTCAGAAAGGAGTGCGTCATGAGCGCACACGCCGATGTTCAGATCCGTGACGAGTCGATCAAGCTCGGTCAGTTGCTCAAGCTCGCGAATCTCGTGGAGGACGGTGCGGAGGCGCGCGTCGTCATCACGGAGGGTCTCGTGACTGTGGACGGCGAGGTCGACACGCGTCGTAGCGCGCAGATCAAGGTCGGCAGCGTCGTGTGCCTCGAAGACGAGTGCGTGCGCGTCACGAACTGACGCCCGCTCCACACCCCGGCGCGACATGGACCCGTGACAGACGAATCCCGCCCCGTCCCACACTGAGCTTGCGAAGTGTGGGACGGGGCGGGATTCGTCTGTCACGCCCAAAGCTTCGTCGCGCCGAGCCGGGGTCTGAGCGGGACGCATGCGCCCCGCTCAGACCCCCGCCGGAAGACGAAGCTTTGGGAAGGATCAGTGGCTGTGGCCGTGGCCGCCGGCGGCCGGGGCCTCTTCCTCTTCCTTCTTCTCGACGACGAGGGTGTCGGTCGTGAGCACCATCGAGGCGATGGAGGCGGCGTTGGTGAGCGCGGAGCGGGTCACCTTGACGGGGTCGATGATGCCGGCGTCGACGAGGTCGATGTACTCGCCGGTCGCGGCGTCGAGGCCCTGGCCGACGGGCAGTTCGCGCACCTTGGAGACGGCGACGTAGCCCTCGAGGCCGGCGTTCTCGGCGATCCAGCGCAGCGGCTCGGCGATGGCCTTGCCGACGAGCGTGGCACCCGTCGCCTCGTCACCCTCGAGCGAGAGCGAGTCGAGAGCGGACGACGCGTGGATGACGGCCGAACCACCACCCGCGACGATGCCCTCTTCGATGGCCGCACGCGTGGCCGCGATGGCGTCCTCGATGCGATGCTTCTTCTCCTTCATCTCGACCTCGGTGTGCGCACCGACGGCGATGACGCAGACGCCGCCGGCGAGCTTGGCGAGGCGCTCCTGGAGCTTCTCGCGGTCCCAGTCGGAGTCGGTGCGCTCGATCTCGGACTTGAGCTCCTTGACGCGGCCTGCGACGTCATCAGCGGCGCCGGCGCCGTCGATGATCGTCGTGTTGTCCTTCGTCACCTGGATGCGGCGTGCCTGGCCGAGCGAGTCGAGGTCGGCGTTCTCGAGCTTGAGACCGACCTCCTCGGCGATGACCTGGCCACCGGTGAGGATCGCGATGTCCTGCAGCATCGCCTTGCGGCGGTCGCCGAAGCCGGGGGCCTTGACGGCGACGACGTTGAACGTGCCGCGGATCTTGTTGACGACGAGCGTGGAGAGGGCCTCGCCCTCGATGTCCTCGGCGATGATGAGCAGCGGCTTGCCGGACTGCACGACCTTCTCGAGGACGGGCAGCAGGTCGGCGATGGCCGAGATCTTGCCCTGGTTGATGAGGATGTAGGCGTCCTCGAGGACGGCCTCCATGCGCTCGGGGTCGGTGACGAAGTACGGCGAGAGGTAGCCCTTGTCGAACTGCATGCCCTCGGTGTACTCGAGCTTCGTCTCGGCGGTCGAGGACTCCTCGACGGTGATGACGCCGTCCTTGCCGACCTTCGCGAACGCTTCACCGATGAGGCCACCGATCGTCGCGTCCTGAGCGGACAGCGAGGCGACCTTGGCGTAGTCGTCCTGACCGTCGACGGGGCGCGCGTTGGCGAGCAGCTGGTCGTTGATGGCCGTGACGGCCTTGTCGATGCCGCGCTTCAGGCCGGACGGAGCAGCGCCCGCAGCGACGTTGCGCAGGCCCTCCTTGACGAGCGCCTGGGCGAGAACCGTCGCGGTCGTCGTACCGTCACCGGCGACGTCGTTCGTCTTGGTGGCGACCTCCTTGGCGAGCTGCGCACCGAGGTTCTCGTACGGGTCCTCGAGCTCGACCTCGCGGGCGATCGTCACACCGTCGTTCGTGATCGTGGGGGCGCCCCACGCCTTGTCGATGACGACGTTGCGGCCCTTGGGGCCGAGCGTCACCTTGACGGCGTTGGCGAGCGCGTCGACACCGCGCTCGAGGGACTTGCGGGCGTCGTCGTTGAATTCAAGCGTCTTGGCCATGGTTCAACCTTTCGTTCGAAGGCTCCGCGCGGCGCGTGGCGCGCGAAGCGGAAGAGTGTGGAATGCGAGTGAGCGGAAAGGACGAGCCCGGCCCGGCCGTCAGACCTGAGCCGGGCTCGTCGTCACCTGCTGGCTCGACGGATCGTCAGGAGACGACCGCGAGCACGTCGCGAGCGGAGAGGATGAGGTACTCGGTACCGGCGAACTTGACCTCGGTGCCGCCGTACTTCGAGTAGATGACCTTGTCGCCGACGGCGACGTCGACCGGAACGCGGTTGCCGTGGTCGTCGATGCGACCGGGGCCGACGGCGATGACCTCGCCCTCCTGCGGCTTCTCCTTGGCGGTGTCCGGGATGACGAGGCCGGAGGCCGTGGTCTGCTCGGCCTCGACGGCCTTGACGACGATGCGGTCTTCGAGCGGCTTGATGTTGACCGACACGGTAGGACCTTCCCTTTCGCAGACCGCCCGATCTTCTCGGGCGGGACGGATGCTTTCGTTCCCTGGCCACACCACCCACCGGTGGCGGTGTGGCATGCATGTGGGCCGATATCGCCTCGCCGTCGCGGGGGTCGAGGGATGAGCTCACTGGCACTACCCAGGGGTGAGTGCTGGAACCGAATCTAGTAACGCCGTTGGCACTCGGTCAAGCCGAGTGCCAACTCGTTTCCGATGTTCGCCCACAGCGCATCGGGGGCTGCTCCGAGGGCCCCCGATGACACAATGGCGGCCATGGATGCGAGCGTCGTGCACGAGTTGTTCACCGACGACGGACGCGCGCTGCTCGCCTCGCTCCCGCCCTACGAGGAGAAGAACGTCGTCATGCTGACGACGCGGCTGCGCGCCGCAGGGCACTCCCCCGAACTCGTCGCCGCTGCGCTCACCCAGTCCCGGCTGCGGGCCAGGGCCGTCGACAAGTTCGGTGATGCGGCGGCGTCGATGTTCTTCACCCCCGACGCCCTCGAACAGGCCACGCGCGCACCCATCGCCCGTCTGCACGCGCAGCGGTTCCTCGACGCCGGGGCGAGCCTCGTCATCGACGGTGGCTGCGGAATCGGTTCCGACGCCGTCGGATTCGCACAGGCCGGGCTCGACGTCATCGGCGTCGAAGCGGATCCGGAAACCGCGGCTCTGGCCGCCCAGAACCTCGCGTCGTTTCCCGGCAGTCGCGTCGTCACGGGGCGGGTCGAGGATGTCGCGGCTTCGCTGGACCAACCCGGGGCCGCCCGGTGGTTCGACCCGGCACGCCGCACGCCCGGCGTCGCCGACATCCGCGGGCGCACGAAGCGCACGTTCTCCCTCGCGGCGCTGACGCCGACCTGGGAGCTGATCCAGCACGTCGCGGCTGCCGCCCCCGCGGCAGGCGCCAAGCTCTCGCCGAGCCTGGCCCATCACGACGTGCCGAGCGGTTGTGAGGTCGAGTTCGTCTCCTACGCCGGCGACGTCGTGGAGGCGAGCGTGTGGTGGGGCGCCGCCGTCCGTGACGTCGGCAGAACTGCGACGATCGTGCGTCCCCGGCCGGGCGACTCGAGGTCGTCCGGCGATCGCGTCCCGCCCGACGTCCTGCACGTCATCGAGGCCGACTTCGACGGCATCGACGCCGCGCCCGCAAGCCGCGCGTCACTCGGACCGTACTTCTACGAGGCCGACAAGGCGTTGACGCGCAGCGGCCTCGTCGGGGCGCTGCTCGACGCCACGGGCGGCCACGAGTTCACGCCCGGCTACGGCTACGTCACGGCCGATGCGCTCGTCGACATCGGGCTGCTGGGGCGCGCCTACCGCGTGCTCGACTCCGTGCCGCTGCACGAGAAGACGCTGCGCGCCTACCTGCGCGAGCGCGCCGTCGGGCGCCTCACGATCAAGAAACGCGACGTGGACGTCGACGCCGACGCGCTGCGCCGCTCGCTCAAGCTCAAGGGCTGGAACGCCCTGACGGTCGTGCTCGCGACGCTCGACGGCGAGCGCCTGGCACTCGTCGTCGAACCGCTGTGACGCTCGCCGCCCCACCTCCCTGACGCCCCGCCCCATGACGCATCCGTGAGATCGAGCGATGTGGGCGAATCCGAGCACCACAGCGCTCGGACTCTCCCGTATCGCTCGATCTCGAGGATGGGCGTGCGAACCGTGACCTGACCGAGATCCACGCCCCAGCTCGGACGCACTCGAGCCGTCGATACTGACGAACATGCAAACGTCCGAGGCGGGCGCCCTCTCCGAAGGCTCGACGCCTGTACCACCTGCCCCTGCCGAAACCACAGGCCGACGACCGTCCGCGCCCGGGCGCAGTGGCACGGCGACGTGGCTGATGGGCGTCGCTGTCATCCTCTGGGCAGTGTGGGCCGTCAGCATCCTCGCCTCGCCGATGCGTTCCGGCAGTGTGGCCGACGCGGCGAACGCCCTGCAGCGGCACGACGACGTGCACTGGCTCGTCGTGCAGCGCCCCTCCGACGACGGCCCGAGCGGTCACTTCACGCCGGGCCTCGCCGACCCCCTGTCCCAGGAATGGCAGGATTCGGGCTTCACGACCCCGCGCGAGAACGGCGGCGACGGCGCGGGCACGCTCTCGTCGACGCAGGAGCAGCAGATCGCCTGGAGCGACAGTTCGGGGCTGCACGTGACGCGCGACTTCAGCGTCACCGGCTGGCGCATCGCCAAGGATGGCTGGCCCGACCCCGCGTCCAGCCCGTCGGCCGCCCTCTACCGATCGCTCGCGACCCAGGCTGCGTCGACGCGCGTCACGACGGTCCGCGCGCTCACGCCGCTGGGCACGATCAGCTACGCCGACGGCTCGGGCACCGTCGAGACCTACGGGGTCGTCATGCTGCTCAGCGTGCTCATCGCGCTGGGATCGCTGTTCACCCGCCAGCCCCGTTTCGGCACCCGTTGGAGCTGGTTCTGGATCTTCGGCTGCCCCATGGGCGTCGGCCTCGTGTGGTACCTGATGCGCGAGGGATGGTTCGGCCGTTCCACGGCCCCTGCGCCCGATCAGCGACGTTCAGGCTTCGCGGGCTTCGCGGCGTTCGTCGGCATCAGCTGGGTGCTCGGTTCGCTCGTGCATGCTTGGCTGTTTCGTTGACGCCGTGTCAGCGAGTTCGAGCGAAATGGGCGAAAGCGAGCGCCACAGCGCTCGAACTCACCCATTTCGCTCGATCCCTCATTGGGGCGCACGCACGGAGCATGACGGTCCGCCGGAAGGCGGCACGCTCATCGACAGGCTGAAGAGCCCACCCCGTCCTTGCCGACGGCGACGGGCAGCGTCCCGCCGGCCTTGGCCTTGCCGGTCAGGACGTCCGCGAGCGCCGCGAACGTCGGCTGCGTCGAACCGTAGGCCGCGAGTCCGACGGTGTCGGAGCCGCGCAGAGCGAGCGGGTAGGGCGTGTCGAGGGCGATCTGCACGCCGCTGTTTCCGGCCTTGATCGCTCCTGACGTGCCGGGCGACGCCGCCTCCGCTCCCCCGCCGGCGGACGATTCGCCTGCGTTGTACACGCCCCCTTCGAGCAGGTTCACCCGTGTGCCCTGCAGTCCGACGTCAACGCCGCGGGCCTTCAGCTCCTTCGTCAGCGTCGCTCGATGTTCCGCCGTCCCCCCTTCGACCCGCACACGGCTCCCGACGAGGTCACGCCCGCAGCGCCCGCCGAGCTGGGTGATCGACGCCTTCGCGAGACGGCGCGCGTCGTCGTCATGGGAACCGCGCACCGACGCGTCGGGCGCACTGACGTGCTGGTGCCGCGTCGTCGCGACGATGCGCGCGGCGGATTCGATGAGCCGCTGGCGCGTCAGTTCTCCTGAGGCGACGGCCTTCTCGATGGCGCTCACCGACGCGCTCGCGTCGGCGGGCATGAGCACGACATCGGCTCCGGCCTTGAGCGCCGACACCGCTGCAGCGCCGCCGCGATCGAACTTCTTGACGATCGCGCCCATGTTCATGCCGTCGGTGACGATGAGCCCCTTGAACCCGAGTTTGTCGCGCAACTGGCCCGTGAGCACCTTCGGCGAGAGTGTGCTCGGCACGTTGGGGTCGACGTCCTTGACGACGATGTGCGCCGTCATGATGGCCGGCACGCCGGCCTTGATCGCCGAGGCGAACGGCACCCAGTCGCGCTTCATGAGCTGCTCGACAGACTGAGCCTGGACGGCGTAGTCGACGTGCGTGTCCGTCGTCACCGAGCCGTGGCCCGGAAAGTGTTTGATGACGGGCACGATGCCGCTCTGCTGGTAACCGGCGACCTGCGCGTTGACAGCCCGCGCGACGCGCTGCGGATCGCTGCTCGGCGAGCGCACGCCGATCGTCGGGTCATGGGGGCCGACGGTGACGTCCGCGTCGGGTGCGAAGTTCATCGTCACGCCGAGCGAACGCAGCTCCTGGCCTTCGTCCTTGGCGAGCTGCGTCGCGAGCGCCGCATCGTCGGCGGCGCCGTAGGCCATCGCACCCGGCAGCGGGGTGACGCCGGAGGTGATGCGGGTGACCGGACCGCCCTCCTGATCGATGCCGATGACGGCCGGCCACGACCGTCCGCTCTCCTTGACGGCGCCCTGCACCGCTTTCGTGACGGCCGGCAAGCCCGCTGACTCGTCCGTGGGGTTGCTCGGCACGTTGTCGCCCATGACGATGACCCCGCCGAGGCCATTGCGACGCACTGCATCGGCGGCCGCCTGCGGGCTCGTGCCCTGGTAGTACCCGACGATGACCTGCCCGGCGAGCTGCTTCGTCGTCAGCTTCGAGACGTCATCCGTCGCGGCGTCGAGCTCTGCCTGTGTCGGCAGGCCCGTGTCGGCCTGGGTGCGATTTCCGTCAGCCGGCGCCGATGCGCCGGCCGAACCGGACGCGTTCGACGATGCCGACGACGATCCGGACGATGACGCGGGCTTGCCGTCGTCCGACGAACTGCACGAGGCGAGCGTCATCGACAACGTTGCGACGGCGACTACCGTCAGGCGGACGCGGCGTCGGCGGGGCGCGAGTCGGGCCTGGTCGGCGGCGAAGGTGACGCCCGCGGGGGCGACGTCAGGCGTGCCGGCAACAGGGGTGGTTGCGGGGGTGCGCGGGGTGGTCATCCCATCACCTGTCCGATCGGCATGGAGGAGTCGGCGGGCACGGCGAGCGACGACGGTGCGATGCCCTTCGCGACGAGGTGCGCGCCGAGCGTCGCGACCATCGCGCCGTTGTCGGTGCACAGGCTCAGTTTCGGCACGCGGATCGAGATGCCCGCCGACGTGCAACGCTGCTCGAGCACCGTCCGCAGCCGCGAGTTGGCGGAGACGCCGCCGCCGACCATGAGGTTGTCGCACTCGTAGTCGCGGCAAGCCATGACGGCCTTCTTCGTGATGACGTCGACGACGGCCTCCTGGAAGGACGCGGCGACGTCGGCGACCGGCACCTCTTCCCCGGCAGCCTGTTTCGTCGCGACCCAGCGGGTGACGGACGTCTTGAGGCCGCTGAACGAGAAGTCGTACCGGTGCTTCTCGAGGTCCTTCTTCGTCGACAACCCACGCGGGAACGGGATGGCCTTCGGGTCGCCGTCCTTGGCCGCCTCGTCGATCGCCGGGCCGCCCGGGTAGGGCAGGCCGAGTACGCGCGCTACCTTGTCGAACGCCTCGCCGCACGCGTCGTCGATCGTGTTGCCGAGGCTGCGCACGTCCGTCGCGATGTCGGGCACGTAGAGCAGGTTCGTGTGGCCGCCGGAGACGAGCAGCCCCATCGTCGGTTCCGGCAGCGGGCCGTGCTCGAGCATGTCGACGGCGACGTGCGCCGCGAGGTGGTTGACGCCGTAGAGCGGCTTGTCGAGGGCGATCGACAGGGCCTTCGCTGCCGCGACACCGACCATGAGCGCACCGGCGAGACCTGGGCCGACGGTGACGGCGATCGCGTCGACGTCGGCGAGTTTGACGCCCGCCGTGTCGCAGGCGCGACTCAGCGACGGGATCATCGCCTCGAGGTGCGCGCGGCTCGCGATCTCGGGCACGACACCACCGAAGCGGGCGTGCAGATCCATCGAACTCGCAACCTCGTTGGCGAGCAGCGTCGTGCCGCGCACGAGGCCGATGCCTGTCTCGTCGCACGAACTCTCGATGCCGAGGACGAGGGGTTCGCGGGTGGCGGTGAGGCTCATCGGGTCTCCTTCAGGAGCTTGCGCATGATGACGGCGTCGACGTCACCGGGTTGGTAGTAGCGACGGCGCACGGTGAGGCGATCGAACCCGGCGCGTTCGTAGAGACGCAGCGCAGGGTCGTTGTCGGCGCGCACCTCGAGCAGCAGGGCTTCGGCGCCCGCGTGCGTGGCGGCTGTGACGAGGTGATCGAGCAGCCGACGCCCCAGCCCTGTGCCGCGCGCCTCGGGGGTGACGGCGATCGTCATGACGTCGGCAGTGCTGCCGGCCACGTCGAGCCCGGCGTAGCCGAGGATGTGTTCTGGGTGACCATTCGCCGAGACGTGAGGTGCGCCGTCGGTTCGCGGCATCGACGGTGCGCTTGGCTCGCGGTCATCGGCGTCGTCCGGCGAGGCCTCTGGGGCGTGCGCCGTGCCGTCAGCCACGACGCGCTGCTGCGGCACAGCAGCGCCCACTGCGACGACGTATTGACGGCGCGGGCGTGCGGCGAACTCGTCCCACCACGTGCGTTCGCGCCACGCGTCGTGCTCGAAGAGCTGCGCATCGAGGGCCGCGAGGGTCTCGATGTCGCGCCAGGTGGCGGGGCGCAGGGCGACGTCGGCACTCGCCGTCGCCGCGGCAGGCTGCGCAGCGGGCTCTGGTGACGCGGTGTGGTCCACGGGGCTGACCACTGACGAATCGCTCGAAGGAATGGCCGACAAACCCTGCGGTGCAACGCTGTTCATCGACCGAGAACGCGCGCGATGGGTGCCGCAGCAGCGGGCACGGCGTCAGGGCGGCGCAGGTAGAGAGGTTCGGTGTCGAGCAGGCGCTCCCCCGCCATGACGCGCTGGTGCGCGACGATCGCGAGGTCGGCAGCGTCGACGTCGAGCAGCACCTCAGCCTCGCCTGCTCCCGTCAGGGCCGCGTCGCCGGACGTGTCGACAGCGCCGGCCGCCCCATTACCGCCGGCCGTCCCATGACCGCCGACCGCGGCTGCCCGCGTCGCGTCATGGAGAACGTCGGCGTAGAGCCTCGCACCGCGACCGACGGCGGGAATGTCACCGAGCTGTTCGGCGACCGCGGCGGCCTTGTCGACGCCCG
This sequence comes from Dermacoccus sp. Ellin185, assembly GCF_000152185.1. NCBI lineage: Bacteria > Bacillati > Actinomycetota > Actinomycetes > Micrococcales > Dermacoccaceae > Dermacoccus > Dermacoccus sp. Ellin185. The sequence continues at coordinate 15,793 of NZ_AEIQ01000043.1, forward strand.
GGTCTCCTGCCGCGATCCGCCCACCGTCGAGGTCGTAATGCGCCCAGTAGATCTCCTTGCGGCGCGCGTCCGTCGCGACAAGCAGCGGACCGCGCATCCCGAGCGTCTGCGCACGATGCGCGAGGGCGTCGAGGGAGCACACACCACCGATGGGCAGGTCGAGGGCGTACGCGAACGTCATCGCCGTCATGATGCCGACGCGCAACCCGGTGAACGGCCCCGGCCCCACACCGACGGCGACGCGTGACAGGTCTGCGGGCGCCACGTCGGTTTCCGCGAACATCGCCTCGATCGCGGGTGCCAGGATCTCGGTGTGACGCCGCGCGTCGATCGTCGAGGTGCGGGCGACGACGTCACGCCCGTCGTGAAGGGCTGCCGTGACGGCGGAGGTGGACGTATCGATCGCGAGAAGCACCCGTCCAGCTTATCGGCGGGACGCAACTCGCCTGACGAAGCTGCCGGCCGGCTGGGCGCGGAGGGCTCACGTCGAGCAGCTCCGGGCGAGGTACCGGCCGACGCGGAACGCACACGTTGCCCGAGGCTGCGGCTGCGACTGCAGCACGGTCACGACCGCTGCACGAGAAATGTGCATCTGCAGGACGAATGTGCGTGACATTCCTCGTGCAGATGCACATTTCTCGTGCAGCGATGCAGGTGCTGGCTGCGATGCTCAGTCGGCGACGAGCCCCAGAGCCGCGACGAGGTCGATGTCCGCCCAGCGCGGCCCGGCCGTCTCGACGGTGACGGTGCGGTCGTCGAGCCCGGTCAACGTGAGGTGCATCCGGTCCTCGGACAGCCCCTCGGCCATCCCGGCGCCCCATTCGACGACGGTGACCGCGTCGTCGACGAACGTGTCGAGGTCGAGGTCGTCGAGTTCACCGAACCCGCCGAGTCGGTAGGCGTCGACGTGGACGAGGGCCGGCCCGTCACCCAGCGACGGGTGCTCACGCGCGATGACGAACGTCGGGCTCGTGACATCACCCCGCACGTTCAGTGCCGCACCGAGGCCGCGCGTCATCGTCGTCTTGCCTGCTCCGAGATCGCCCGTCATGACGACGACGTCCCCCGCGCGCAGCACACCCGCGACCGCCGCACCGAACGCGGTCGTCGCGTCGGCGTCGGGCAGGTACTTGCTGCCGCGAATCACCAGGTCATTCACAGTCCGAGCTCCTTCGCCAGGCTTCCCGTATAGACGCGCGGCAGCCGCGTGCTCATGCGCGTGACGATCTCGTAGCTGATCGTGCCGGCGGCGTCAGCCCAGTCCTGGGCGCTCGGGCCCTGGGTGCCGTCGGACGCGCGCCCGAACAGCACGACCTCATCGCCGGCCGCGACGGCGGCGTCCCCGGCGTCGGTGACGATCTGGTCCATGCAGACGCGGCCGGCAATGGTGGTGCGCGCGCCCGCCACCAGGAGCGGGCCGACGTTCGACGCGGCGCGCGGCACGCCGTCTGCGTACCCGACGGGGATGTCGGCGAGCGTCGTCCCACGCGGCGTCGTGTACGTGTGGCCGTAACTCACGCCCTGCCCGGCCGGTACGCGCTTCGTCACCGTGACGTTCGCGGTGATCGACATCGCGGGGCGCAGCGTCAGCTCCTCGCTCGTCGCGAGGTCGGGTGCAGGCGAGAGCCCGTAGAGCGCGAGCCCGGGGCGGACGAGGTCGAAGCGCGCCTCTGGCAGGAAGAACGTCGCCGGCGAGTTCGACATGTGCCGCACCTCGAGTTCGAACCCGGCACTTTCACAGTCGGTTGCGGCGGACGTGAACCGTTCGATCTGGGCGGTGTTCTCGGGGTGGCCGGGTTCGTCCGCGCGCACGAAGTGCGTCATCAATCCGACGACCTCGACGTCACCCGTTGCCTGAGCAGCCTTCGCAGCCTCGACGAGGCGCGGCCAGTCGTCCCCATAGGCGCCGTTGCGGGCGAGGCCCGTGTCGACCTTGAGGTGCACGCGCGCCCGACGCCCGACGCGGCGCGCCGCGGCAGCGATCCCGTCGAGTTCGCCGACTGACGGCACCCCGAGGTCGATGCGCGCCTCGATGGCCTCGGCGAACGGTGAGCCGGGAGCGTGCAGCCACGACAGCACCGGGACGTCGAGGTCGCCGGCGCCCTCGGCGGCCGCGCGACGAAGCGTCATCGCCTCAGCCAACTGCGCGACACCGAGCCACGTCGAGCCCCCGCTGACGGCGGCGCGGGCGCTCGGCACGAGACCGTGACCGTACGCGTCGCCCTTGACGACACCGAGAACGGAGGCGCCCTCGGCGCGACGCGTCATCTCGTTGGCGTTGTCGGCGATGGCATCGAGATCGACGACGACGCGCGCCGGCGCGTTGCCGAGCAGTGCTGGGGCAGGTGAGTCAGTCATGGTGACGCCATTTTCGCACCCCAGCCGATCATCGCCCGACGCTGCCTGCCGGCCGCACGCCACTGACCCGCCGCCTCAGAGGCGGCCGGTGTGCAGGTCGTCGTCGAATCTCGTCTTGATCTCGACGAGCTCGGCGATCGCGCGTCCGACGTTCGAGGCGACGTCGAGCGCCCGCACCGGGCCGCCGGGGTTCGCCAGGTGCGCCGCCCGCCCGTGGATGTAGGTCGCGACGCTGCATGCTGCCGACGCCTCGATCCCCGCTGCGAGCGCCACCCCGACGATGCCCGCGAGGACGTCGCCCGTCCCGGCCGTCGCGAGCCAGTTCGGCGAGCGGTTCTCGACGAAGACAGCCCGGTCGTACGCGATGCCATCGGCTGATCGTTGCGCCGGACGCGCGATGACGGTCGCGCCGCCCTTGAGCAGCACGACGTATCCCGTCTCGTCGGCCATGCGACGAGCCCATCGCACGGGGTCGGCTTCGACGGCCTCACGCGTCACGTCGTCACCGTCGTCGGTGATGCCGAGCAGCGTCAGCGCTGACGCGAGTTCTCCCGCATGCGGCGTGATGACGGTGACGCTGCCCTCGGGCCGCTCGATCTCGTCGAGCCACGTCAGCGCGCCGGCGTCGATGACGACGGGAACGGCCTCGCCGAGCACCTCTATCGCGCTCTCGTAGCGTTCGGAGTTCTTCTCGCGCTCGCTCACGCCATCGATGCCAGAGCCAACGACCCAGGCCTGCACCCGGCCCATGCCGTGGACGGCCTCGGGGACGGCGGCGAGCACGAGGTCGGACGGACGTGACGGCCCCACGTACCGCACCATGCCGGCGCCGGCTGTCGCGGCCGCCACCGTCCCGAGTACCGCCGCACCGGGAAACGCGTTGCTGCCCGTCGCCATGCCGACGACGCCGCGCGTGTACTTGTGGTCGTGCGGTCCAGGAGTCGGCCAGCGCCCCGCATACTGCTGCACGCTCCATCGCAGCGCATCGGTGCTGAGACCGTCGAGCTCGGCGAGCCCGATGTCGACGACTCCCACCTCACCCGCCGCGCGTGGGTCGAGCAGCATCGTCGTCTTGAGTGCTCCGAACGTCACCGTGCGGTCAGCCGTGATGCCAGGTGTCGGGCAGTCGACGGCGACGACGTGCGTCTCGCACCCGATCGCCCGTACGGCGGATGCCCACGGCGCCGCGTCCGAGTCGTCCTTGCCATGCGAGCCACTCGAGCCCCGCGAGGCGCGCGCGCCGATGCCCAGAATGCCGTCGACGACGAGGTCCGCGGCGGTGATGGTCTGCAGCGAGCGTGGCCCGTCGCAGTGTTCGCCACCGCACTCGGTGTGCGGCCCCTGCGGGTGCTCGATGACGTCGAGACCCGCGTCGTGCACCGCGGCGAGACCCTCCTCGTGCGCCTTGCCGGCCACGAGCACGACGTCGGCACGCACTCCGAAGTCGCGCGCGAGGTCACGGGCAGCGAACAGCGCGTCACCTCCGTTGTTCCCAGGCCCGACGAGCACGACGACGCGCTCAGCGCGCAGCCTGCGCACCTCATCGGCGACGACGCGCGCCACCGCAGCGGCAGCGCGCTGCATGAGCGTGCCGCTCGTCAGCAGCTCGCCGCTCGCCTTCTCCGCCTCACGAACCCACGTCACCGACGCCGTCCGCAGCAGGTCGTCACCGTCGAGCCGCCCGACGTACTCGATGTCGTTCTCCATCGTCATGCCTCCTCGACCGACGGCCGACGCGAAGCCACCGTCGCCCCAGCTGCCGTGACCCGTAGTGCAACTCATCGTCATGCCTCCGCGATGACGACGGCCGACGCGATGCCACCGTCGTGAGTCAGCGAGAGGTGCAGGGCGTCGACGCCGAGGTCGTCCATGCGGGAGGCGACCGTCCCGCCCGTGCGCAGGAACGGTTGCCCCTGCGCGTTGGTGTCGACCTCCGCGTCCTGCCAGCTCATCCCGGGCGGCGCGCCGAGCGCCTTGCTCAACGCCTCCTTCGCCGCGAACCGGGCCGCGAGCGAGCGCACGTGCAGATCACGCTCCAGCGGTGTGAACAACCGCTCACGCATTCCGGGCGAGCTTTCCAGTGTCTCGGCGAACCGGTCGATCTCGACGACGTCGATGCCCACTCCCACGATCATGCGTTCAGTCAATCACTTGTCGCCTCGAGACCGCGCCCCCGAGCAACACGGCGCCGTCGTTGACGAACGGGTCGACCGGGCCTCGCGACGCAGGTCGCCGGCATACGACGGGGCGCCCCCACATGATGGTGGGAGCGCCCCGTCGGCGTCGGCGCGCGTCACTCCACGGTGACGCTCTTGGCCAGGTTGCGCGGCTGGTCGACGTCGAGGCCCTTGGCCGTCGACAGTTCGAGGGAGAACACCTGCAGCGGCACGATGGCGAGCAGCGGTGCGAGCAGCGGAGCCGACTTCGGGATGCGGATGACCTCGTCCGCGAACGGCACGACGGCTTCGTCGCCCTCCTCCGCGATGACGAGCGTGCGTGCGCCGCGCGCACGGATCTCCTGGATGTTGGAGACGACCTTGCCGTGCAGACCGTGCGGCGTGTCGGGGCCGGGCACCACGATGAACACCGGCTGCCCGGCGTCGATCAGCGCGATCGGGCCGTGCTTGAGCTCACCGGCGGCGAAGCCCTCGGCGTGGATGTAGGCGAGCTCCTTGAGCTTGAGCGCACCCTCCATCGCGATCGGGTAGCCGACGTTGCGGCCGAGGAACAACACCGAGCGGGTGTCGGCCATGAAGCGGGCGATCTCGCGGGTGCGGTCGAGGTGGCCGAGCAGCTCCTCGATCTTGGCCGGCATCTCCTGCAGCTCGCCCATGACCTTGGCCGCGTCGTCGGCGTACGTGCCGCCGCGCAGCTGCGCGAGGTAGAGGCCGAGGATGTAGCAGGCCGTGATCTGCGCGAGGAACGCCTTCGTCGAGGCGACCGCGATCTCCGGGCCGGCGTGCGTGTAGAGCACGGCGTCGGACTCGCGCGGAATCGTCGCGCCATGCGTGTTGCAGATCGACAGCGTGCGGGCGCCGAGCTCCTTGGCGTGCTTGACGGCCATGAGCGTGTCCATCGTCTCGCCCGACTGCGAGATCGACACGACCAGCGTGCGCTCGGAGACGATCGGGTCGCAGTAGCGGAACTCGTGCGCGAGCGACACCTCGACGGGGATGCGCGTCCAGTGCTCGATCGCGTACTTGGCGACCATGCCCGCATACGCGGCGGTGCCACACGCGACGATCGTGATGCGGTCGATGGCCTTGAGGTCCTCTTCGGAGATGCGGATCTCGTCGAGCGCCAGGCGCCCCGCCTCGTCCGTACGGCCGAGCAGCGTGTCGCGCACCGCGTCCGGCTGGTCGAAGATCTCCTTCTCCATGAACGTGTCGTAGCCGCCCTTCTCGGCGGACGCCGCGTCCCAGTCGACGTGGAACGTCTTGCCCTGCGCCGCGGAACCGTCGAAGTTGCACACCTCGACGGCCTCGGGGGTGATGACGACGACCTGGTCCTGGTCAACCTCCATCGCCTCCTTGGTGTACCCGATGAAGGCGGCGACGTCGGAGCCGAGGAAGTTCTCGCCCTCACCGAGGCCGATGACGAGCGGCGAGTTGCGGCGCGCCGCGACGACCTGGTTCGGGCTGTCGGCGTGCACGGCGAGGAGCGTGAACGCGCCCTCGAGACGGTTGACGACCTCGAGCATCGCGGCCTTCAGATCGTCCGCGTACGCCTTCGCGAGCAGGTGCGCGACGACCTCGGTGTCCGTCTCGGACGCGAACTCGACGCCGTCCTCGAGCAGCTGCGCGCGCAGCGGGTGGAAGTTCTCGATGATGCCGTTGTGGATAAGCGCGAGCTTGCCGTCCGTGCCGCCACGGTGCGGGTGGGCGTTCGCGTCCGTCGGGCCACCGTGCGTAGCCCAGCGCGTGTGACCGATGCCGGTCGCACTCGCGGGAAGCGGGTGGTTCTCCAGCTCGGCGCGCAGGTTGGCCAGCTTGCCGGCCTTCTTCGCCGTCGAGACGTGATCGCCCGTCACCAGGGCGATGCCGGCCGAGTCGTAGCCGCGGTACTCGAGGCGGGCGAGGCCCTCCATCACGACGGCCTCAGCGCGCTCGTCGACCTTCGAGCCGACGTATCCAACGATTCCACACATGCGATTCAGACTACCGGCACGCGCGCGCCGCCCACGAATCCCCGAACGTTCACGAACCCGTCCCCGCACGGACTTGGCACAATGACACCGTGACCCGCGCCCACCACCCGCCGCTGCCGAGCCCCTACGTCGAACTCACCCGAGCCGACTGGGCCCGCCTGCGCGACACCCACCCCATCGACCTGACGAGCGACGACGTGCGCCGCCTCGCCGGGCTCGGCGAACGCATCGACCTCGCCGAGGTCGAGGACGTCTACCTTCCCCTGTCGCGCCTGCTCAACTTCTACGCCGCCGCGACGCAGAACCTGCACCGCACGACGACGGACTTCCTCCAGGAACGCCCCGCCAAGACGCCCTTCATCATCGGCGTCGCCGGCTCCGTCGCCGTCGGCAAGTCGACGACCGCCCGCGTCCTGCAAGAACTGCTCGCGCGCTGGCCCGACACGCCCCGCGTCGAACTCATCACCACCGACGGCTTCCTCTACCCCAACGCCGAACTCGAACGCCGCGGCATCATGGACCGCAAAGGCTTCCCCGAGAGCTACGACCGACGCGCCCTCGTCCGCTTCGTCGCCGAGGTCAAGGGCGGCAAGGCGGAAGTCGAAGCGCCCGTCTACAGCCACCTCGTCTACGACATCGTGCCGGACGAGAAGATCGTCGTGCGCCAACCCGACATCCTCATCGTCGAAGGCCTCAACGTCCTGCAACCACCTGTCTCGACGCCCGGGCAACCCACCCGCTCGACGCTCACCGTCAGCGACTTCTTCGACTTCAGCGTCTACGTCGACGCCCGCGAAACCGACATCCGCGAGTGGTACATCAACCGGTTCCTGCGCCTACGCGAAACTGCGTTCGCCGACCCCGACTCCTACTTCCACCGCTACGCCCGACTCGACGACGACGAAGCCGTCACCCTCGCCACCCGCATCTGGGAGAGCATCAACCTGCCCAACCTCATCGACAACGTCCAACCCACCCGCGGCCGCGCCACCGCCATCCTGCGCAAGAGCAGCAACCACGCCGTCGACAGCGTCAAACTGAGGAAGCTGTGATGTCCCTCGCCGCCATCACGCAAGGTTGCCTGCGCAATGAGCGGTCGGCGAGCGGGACGTCAGAGCAACTCGCGCACCTGCACCGGCGCGTACCGATGCGGCCGTCAAGCTGGTGGTCTGCGGGCAAGGCGGTCCTGCACCCCTGACGGGTCAGTGGGTGCGGGCGTGCTCGTCGGAATCGAGACGGTCGCGGACGTCGTCGCGCTCGAAGACCTCGTCGTCCTGGTCGAAGGCCCCGTGGCGGCGCTCGGCCGCGTCGAAGTCGTCATCCAGATCGTCGAGAGTGTCGAAGTCGTCGCGCGACTCCTCATCCGGGTGACGACGGCGATCCGCCGCCCACAACGCCATCCAGACGACGGCGAACAGCGCCGCCACCGCGAGACCCGCGAGCAAGCCACCCCCCGCGCCGAACAGGAACTGCGAGCCGACGCCCGTGCGCTTGCTCTCCCCGAACTCCGGCGCCGCACCCGACGACGCCTTCCCGGCACTGACCGCGGCGAAGACCGTCGCGACGAACGCGACAACCCAGTACGCGATCCCGAAGAGCTTGTTCTGGACGAGACGCACGGTCGAGCCTTCCTCACGATCGGTGACCCGCCACCTCCCCGCGGCGGATCGTCGAAGCACACGCTACCCAGTCACGAGCCCACTGCGCGCGCGCCACACCGACACCGCCGCCACCGGCTCACATCGGACGCAGCGGGCACGCGGCCAGACCCCGTCAGGCCCCACGCGTCGGCGACACGATCAGCCCACGCGCCGGCCGTCAGTTCGCGAGCACCGGCGCGACGATCAGCCCACGCGCCGGCCGTCAGTTCGCGAGCACCGACGTCACGAGCGCCGCGATGGGGCTGCGTTCCGACCGCGTCAACGTCACGTGCCCGAACAGTGCGTGCCCCTTAAGCTTCTCGACGACCGCGGCGATGCCGTCATGGCGCCCCACCCGCAGGTTGTCGCGCTGCGCGACGTCATGCGTCAGCACGACGCGCGAGTTCTGGCCCATGCGCGACAGCACCGTCAGCAGCACGTTGCGCTCCAACGACTGCGCCTCGTCGACGATGACGAACGCGTCGTGCAGCGAACGCCCACGGATGTGCGTCAGTGGCAGCACCTCGAGCAGGTCGCGCGCGATGATCTCGTCGACGACCTCCTTGCTCACGACGGCGCCGAGCGTGTCGAACACCGCCTGAGCCCACGGGCCCATCTTGTCGTTCTCACTGCCCGGCAAGTATCCGAGCTCCTGGCCGCCGACGGCGTACAGCGGGCGGAAGACGATCACCTTGCGGTGCGCGCGACGCTCCATGACCGCCTCGAGGCCCGCGCACAGCGCGAGCGCGCTCTTGCCGGTGCCGGCCTTCCCGCCGAGGCTGACGATGCCGACGTCGAGGTCGCTCAACAGGTCGATGGCGATGCGCTGCTCGGCGGAGCGGCCGTACAACCCGAACAGGTCGCGGTCGCCGCGCACGATCTTCACCACGTTTCCCGGCATGACGCGCCCGAGCGCCGAACCGGACGCCTCGCCGTCGGCGCTCAGGATGACGCCGGTGTTGACGGGCAGATCCTCGAGGCCGTCGAGCGTGACGCGCCCCGTCGCGTACAGGGTGTCGATCTCACTCGCGTCGACGCTGCGTTCGACGATGCCCGTCCACCCCGAGTCGGGCACCCCGTCGGCGCGGTACTCATCGGCCGACAGCCCGGTTGCGGACGCCTTGATGCGCATCGGCAGGTCCTTGCTCACCACCGTCACGTCGTTGCCCTCGGCCGCGAAGTTGGCGGCGACCGCGAGGATGCGCGAGTCGTTGTCACCGAGTCGGAAACCCGCGGGCAGGGCGGCGGGGTCGGTGTGGTTGAGTTCGACGCGCAGCGTGCCGCCATCACCGATCGGGACGGGGTGGTCGAGGCGGCCGTGACGCACGCGCAGGTCGTCGAGCAGGCGCAGGCACTCACGCGCATAGTAGCCGAGCTCGGGGTGATGACGCTTGGCCTCGAGCTCGGTGACGACGACGACTGGGAGCACGACGTGGTGCTCGGCGAACCGGGTGAACGCGCGCGGGTCGGACAACAGCACGGACGTGTCGAGCACGTACGTCTTGACGCGCTGGGCGACGGCGGCGTTCGTCGTCGCGCCGTCATCGGTTCCGGGCCTGAGGCCCGATTCGAGCTGGGTGGTCGAGGTGAGCGCGCCCGCGGCGCCCTCCGTCGTGAGGGTGTCCGCCAGGGTCATCGTCGATTCCTCGGGTCACGGGTGCGAACGCGCCGGCCGGGCGCCCGCGAGGAGCCGTCGTGCACCCCTCGTCCTCGACGCTAACGGCGGCGCCACCGCAGGTCGGCGGCCAGCCTGAGAAGCCTGCATGAACTTCACGTGAATGGCCGCCGCAGCGACGCGTCACGACCCGAAACGACGCTCGCGTTCGGCGTAGGCGCGCAGCGCGCGCAGGAAGTCGACGCGACGGAAGTCGGGCCAGAACGCTTCGCAGAAGTAGAACTCGCTGTGCGCCGACTGCCACAGCAGGAAGCCGCCGAGGCGCTGCTCCCCCGAGGTGCGGATGACGAGATCCGGGTCGGGCTGGCCCTTCGTGTAGAGGTAGTCGCCGACGCTGTCGATCGTCAGACGCTGCGCGAGCTGCGTCATGTCCTCACCGCGCTCGGCCGCGTCGAGCAGGATGGCGCGGAAAGCGTCGACGATCTCCTGACGCCCGCCGTACCCGACGGCGATGTTGACGACCATTCCGTCGCCGTCCTGCGTCGCGCTGACGGCGTTCTCCAGCCGGGTGCGCGTCGCCTCCGGCAGCAGCCCGAGGGCGCCGACGAGGTTGAACCGGCGGTTGCCGGCTGCGGAGAGTTCGTCGACGACGTCCTCGATGATGGCGAGCAGTGGCGCGAGCTCGGTCTCGCTGCGCTTGAGGTTGTCGGTCGACAGCAACCACAGCGTCACGACCTCGATGCCGAGCTCCTCGCACCACGTGAGCAACGGTTCGATGTTGTCGGCGCCCGCCTTGTGACCGTGCGCGGTGTTCGCGCCCCTCTTCTTCGCCCAGCGACGGTTTCCGTCGAGCATGAGGCCGACGTGACGCGGGAGACGCTCAGGAGGCAGGCCCTTGACGAGTTGGCGCTCGTAGGCGGTGTACAGCACGTCGCCCGGTCCGCGCATGGCTGCCTCCTCGTGGTGTGGCGCTGGGTTGACGATAGCAACGCCGGAGCAGGTGGCCTGCCCCGGCGCCGCGACGATCAGTGCTGTGCGCTGCCGATCGGGTCGTCGTCCCCGCGCGGCGCGGAGTCTGCCTCGCGTGCGCCGACGCTCTGCTCGCGCTCGGTGAACGTCATCTTGCGCAGGTGCGTGTTCATCGAACGGAACAGAAACCAGCACGCGAGCGCCAGGCCGAAGAGCACGAGAAAACCCCAGATGCCTGCGGTGACCTCGACGGATTCGTTGCCGCCCATCAGTGTTCCTTCCGTTCGGCGACGTCGTCGATCACCATTGTGACAGCGCCGCTCGTCGCGAGTGCATCCGCCTGCTCGGGTGATCCGAGCCCGGCGAACAGGTCGTCCTCGTCCGGGGTGAGCGGCACCGCGCTCAGTGCGAGGTCCCATTCCTCTGTCGGCCACGCCTCGCCCTGCTCGCGCGCGTCGAGCGCGAAGAACATGCCGTCGGGGTCGATCTGCGTCGCGTGGGCGAGCAACGCGCGCGAGCGCACGTCGAACCACTCGTCGCAGCGCACCCGCGTCGTGACGCGCCCCTCGGGCCGGTCGCTGCGGCGCTCCAGCCATTCGGGGTACGGCGAATCGCGCCCGTCCTTCACGAGGGCCTCGTGGTAGGCGCTCAGCTTCGCGCGGGTGAAGGTGCGGTCGTAGTAGACCTTGAGCGGCTGCCACGGCGCACCGGCGTGCGGGTAGGCGTCCGGATCGCCCGCCGCGCGGACGGCGGCGATCGTCACGACGTGCGTCATGATGTGGTCCGGGTGCGGGTAACCGCCGTTCTCGTCGTACGTCGTGACGACGTGGGGGCGGCGCTCGCGGATGACCCGCACGAGCGCCTCGACGGTGATGTCGAGCGGCTCCAGCGCGAAGCATCCGTCGGGCAGCGGCGGCAGCGGGTCCCCCTCGGGCAGACCCGAATCGACGAAGCCCAGCCAGACGTGCTCGAAGCCGACGACCTCGCGCGCCTTCGCCATCTCCGCGCGACGCAGCGCGACGAGGTCACTCTTGACCTGCGGGTCGTCGACGAGGCGCGGGTTGAGCACGTCACCACGTTCGCCGCCGGTGCAGGTGACGACGGTGACGTCGTCCCCCTCGGCGAGGTAGCGCGCCATCGTCGCTGCGCCCTTGCTCGATTCGTCGTCGGGGTGCGCATGCACCGCCATGAGCCGGAATCCGCCTGCCACCTGACACCTCGTATCGTGAGACCTGTTGAACTGCTCCGCAGGCGAACCCGCGCAGCACCCATTGTGACAAAGGAGAGCGAGTGCCCCTCGAACGCCCACGGGCCGAACAACGCAAGTGGTGGATCATCGGCACGCTCGGCGTGGTCCTCATGACGGCGTTCTGCATCTGGTTCGGCATCCAGTGGACGTCGAACACGGTCACCGCGAACCAACACGGCTTCAAGGTGCTCTCCGACGATCGCATCCAGGTGAGCTGGGACGTCATCCCCAGCGACAAGGACAAGCCGGTGACCTGCACGCTCATCGCGCTCAATGACCGCCGCGACGTCCTCGGTTCGAAGTCGGTCTCGCTCAAGCCGAGCCCCTACGACTCGACGACGTACACCGACGTCGTGCGCACCACGTCGCGCGCCGTCTCGGGCACCGTCAAGGAGTGTCACTACACCGGCGAGAAGGCTCAGGCCGAGTGACGTCGCGGCGTCGATGCCGCGGCACACTCTGTCGCTGACGACGCGCGCAAGAGCCGTCGACGACGTGCGTTCTCGCGCCATGGCGCTAGAATGGTGGTTTCACCTGGGCTGAGACGCGCACCGCCGCCGGCGGACACCGCAGCGTCTTGGCCTTGTTCTTTCGTGCGGGAGACCGTGCGAGACCCGAAAGCACAGCAAGGAGAAGACCGTGAGCGAGACCACCACCTCCTCCAGCTTCCTGACGCAGGACGCATACGACCGTCTCTCGGCGGAACTCGAGCACCTCAAGGGAGAGGGCCGTTCCGACATCGCGAAGCGCATCGAAGCCGCGCGCGAGGAGGGCGACCTCAAGGAGAACGGTGGCTACCACGCCGCCAAGGAGGAGCAGGGCAAGATGGAGGCCCGCATCCGCCAGCTCGAGTCACTGCTGCGCGACGCCGTCGTCGGGGAGGCACCGAAGGACAACGGCATCGTCGACTCCGGCATGGTCGTCACCGTCGAGATGTTCGGTGACACCGAGACGTTCCTGCTCGGCAGCCGTGAGATCGCCGGGGACGCCGACATCGACGTCTACTCCGAGCAGTCGCCGCTCGGTGAGGCGATCATGGGCAAGAAGGTCGGCGAGGAGACCTCCTACGACGCCCCGAACGGCAAGACGATCGAGGTCAAGATCGTCGACGCGAAGCCGTACGCCGGCTGACGCATCGTTCGGCACGACACGAAGAGGGCAACCCCGTGGTGGGGTTGCCCTCTTCGTGCATCCGACGCGACGCGTGCGCCGGCTCCGGTGTGCGCGGCCGGCTGGTCCGCCTCAGACGGTGCCAGTCGTCACCTGCGCCGCGACCGAGATGGCCAGCAGCGCGCTGACGCCGAGCAGCAGCCAGCCCCAGACCCATTCGGCCTGGGCCGGCCGTGGCCGACGCAGATCGGTGCGCGGGCCCCGCGCCCCAAGGTGGGCGACGACGTCGGCCGGAGGCTCGGGGCGGTCTTGGTCGAACGGGCCGCCCTGCGTGTCGGCCCACCACTGCTCCGCCCGCGTGATGCCGGCCTCGTTGCGCGCCCACGCGGCGCGCGCCGCCCGGGCGCGACGCAGCAGGTAGAGCGCCGCGACGAGCGCCACGCCCGCGAGGACGAGGCGCACGACGACACCGGTCATCGCGTGGAGTCGAGTGCGTTTCGCAGGTCGGCGACGAGGTCGTCGGCCTCCTCGATGCCCACGGAGAGACGGATGAGGGCGGCCGGTACCTCGAGGTCCGTGCCGGCGACGGAGGCGTGCGTCATCTTCGCCGGGTGCTCGATGAGCGACTCGACGCCGCCGAGGCTCTCGCCGAGGGTGAAGATCTTCGTGGCATTGCAGACCTCGAGCGCGCGCTCCATGCCGCCGGCCACCTCGAAGCTCACCATGCCGCCGAAGCGCTTCATCTGCTTGACGGCGACGTCGTGGCCCGGGTGCGAGGCGAGGCCCGGGTAGTAGATCTTCGTGACGTCGTCACGGCTCGCCAGGAACTCGACGATCTTCTCGGCGTTGTCGCAGTGACGCTCCATGCGCACCGACAGCGTCTTGAGACCGCGCAACGTCAGCCAGCTGTCGAACGGACCGGAGATGGCGCCGATCGCGTTCTGGTGGAAGCCGATGCGCTCCGCGGCGTCCTCGAACTCGGGCACGCCGATGTTCTTCGCGACGACGACCGCTCCCCCGACGACGTCGGAGTGGCCGCCCGAGTACTTCGTCGTCGAGTGCACGACGATGTCGGCGCCGAGCGCAATCGGCTGCTGCAGGTAGCTCGAGGCGAACGTGTTGTCGACGACGAGCAGTGCGCCCGCCTCGTGCGCGACGGCCGCGAGCGCCGTGATGTCGGCGATGCCGAGCTTGGGGTTGGTCGGAGTCTCGACCCAGATCAGCTTGGTCTTGTCGGTTACGGCGGCGCGCACGGCGTCGACGTCGGAGATGGGTGCCGTCGAGTACTCGACGCCCCAGCTCTTCGTCACCTTGTCGACGAGGCGGTAGGTGCCGCCGTAGGCGTCGGTGGGGATGACCATGTGCTCACCCGGGCGCAGGATCGAGCGGATGACGGTGTCCGAGCCCGCGAGACCGGAGGCGAACGCGAAACCCTTGGCGCCGCCCTCGAGAGCGGCGATGCACTCCTCGAGCGCCGTGCGCGTCGGATTGGCCGAGCGGCTGTACTCGTAGCCCTCACGCAGACCGCCGACGCCGTCCTGCTTGTACGTCGAGGTCTGGTAGATGGCCGGAACGACCGCGCCGGTGCGCGGGTCGGGCTCCTGCCCCGCGTGGATCGCGCGGGTCGTGAAACCGAGGGTCGAGAGGTCGGAGAGGTCTGCGTTCTCGTTGTCGTGCGTCATGCCGACAAGCCTAGTGCTGCGCACCGACAACCTCGAAAGTCGTGTGAATCCGGCACCGAGGCCGCACTGCACACGGCGACTCGGGACACGACGACGGCCCCACCTCGTCGACTCGGGGTGAGGCCATCGGGTTCGCTCGGGTCAGACGTCGAGCGCCCGGTCGAGTTCCTTGTAGTCGATGCCGGCCGGCGCCTTGGCGATGACGCTCTGCAGCAGGCCGAGGCGAGCGGCCTTGAGCGCCTCGTCGTCAGCCATGACGAGGACGTCGTCGAAGAACCTGTTGAGCGGCTCGGTGAGACCCGAGGCGTCCGCGAACCACTGCGTCAGCGAGTCGCCCGAGTGGTCGGGCAGTGCCTCGACGAGCGGAGCCAGCGTCTTCTCGGCCTCGTCGGTGAGCACGGACGCATCGAAGCCCGGCTGGGTGCCCGCAGGCACGATGCGCGTGATGCGCTGCGTCACCTGCACGAGGGCGCGGAACGCCTCGTCATCGCGCAGAGCCTCGACGTCGGCGAGCACCGCGGCGGCGCGACCGGGCGTTCCGGCGCTCGGGCTGAGGGCCGTGACGAGCGCCGCCGAGACGCCTTCGTCGCGCAGCTGCTGGCCGAAGCGGCCCTCGACGAACTCGAGAGCCGATGCGAGCACCTCGTCCGAGACCTCGACGCCCTGCTCACGCAGTCGCGCGGCGGCAGCGTCGAGACCGTCGCTCACGCTGATGGCGGCCACGGCTGGCACACCGCGCAGGATCGACACGACGCCGAGCGCCGCGCGGCGCAGCGCGAACGGGTCGGACGAGCCTGTCGGTTTCGCGCCGATGGCGAACATCGCGGTGAGCAGATCGAACCGGTCGGCCAGCGCGAGCAGCGCGCCCGGCGTCGAGGAGGGCAGCGAGTCGCCCGCCGAGCGCGGCTTCTCCATCTCGAACAGGGCATCGGCCACAGCCGCGGTCTCCCCCGCCTTCAGCGCGTATTCGCGCGCCATCGTTCCGGCGAGGCTCGACAGTTCGACGACCATCGCCGTCGACAGGTCGAACTTCGCGAGCGCGCCGGCGCGCGACAACGTTGCCTGCTCATCGCCCGTGAGTTCAACGGAAGCAGCGAGTTTCGTCGACACGTCCTTGATCCGGTCCGCACGCTGCGCGAACGAACCGAGACGGTTCTCGAACGTCAGCTTGTCGATCTGCGCGCGGAAGTCGTCGAGCGGAACCTTGAGGTCGGCCTCCCAGAAGAACGCCGCGTCCTCATAGCGGGCCCGCAGCACCGACTCGTTGCCGGCGCGCACGACGTCGTCGTCGATCGAGCCGTTGGCCATCGTGACGAAGTACGGCATGAGCGTGCCGGAGGCGTCGCGCACCGGCAGGTAGCGCTGGTGCTTGCGCATGACGGTGGTAAGGATCTGTTCGGGCAGCTCGAGGTAGCGCTCCTCGAAGGTGCCGAGCACACCGTGCGGCTCCTCGACGAGGTTCGTGATCTCGTCGACGAGACCCGCCTCGCCGTCGATGTCGATCGTGCCGCCGACGCTCTTCGCGAGCGCCAGGGCACCGTCGACGACCTGCCGTCGTCGCGCGGTCGGGTCGAGCACGAAACCGGCCGCTTCGAGCGTCGGGACGAGCTCGTCGGCAGCCGCGACGTCGACGTGCGGCTGCGCTGCGGTGCGCGCGACGTACGTCGTGCGGCCCGTGGTGAGCGAGCCCACCGTCGCGGGGACGACGTGCTTGCCCCACAGCGCGACGACCCAGCGGATCGGGCGGCTGAACGTCAGCTGCGGGTCGTTCCACTTCATGTTCTTGTCGCTGCGTAGGCCGGAGACGACGTCGGCGACGATCTCACCGAGCACCTCGAGCACACCGCGCCCCGTCTGCGTCTGCTTGACGGCGACGTGCTGGGCACCGTCGAACTCGGCGGTGACGACGTCGTCGACGGAGACGCCCTTGCCGCGCGCGAAGCCCTCGAGGGCCTTCGTCGGCGCACCGTCCTTGTAGGCGGCCGCGACCTTCGGGCCCTTGGCGAGGGTCTCGGAGTCCGGCTCGTGCGCGCTGACCCCGGGCACGGTGACGACGATGCGGCGCGGCGTGCCGACGACGGCGACGTCGCCGTGCTCGAGGCGGGTGCCGGCGAGCGCCGACGCGACGGCCTCGCGCACGGCGGGAATCGTCGCGTCGAGCACGTGCGGCGGCATCTCCTCGACGCCGATCTCGAACGCGAACGTCTGCGGCGCGTCGCCGAGTTCGGTTGCGGTGGGCGCCGGTTCGGGCTTCTCGACGGGCTGGGTGACGTTGGGCGCCGACGCGGCCGCCTCCGCCAGCTCACGCACGCGTGACGTCGCCGCGTCGCCCTTGAGCAGCGGGTGACCGAGTTCGGCGCGACGCTCGCTCCACAGTGCACCGGTCTCGCGAGCGAGGCGGCGCATGAGGGAGAACGAGCGTGCACGCTCCGTCGTGGAGACGGCGCCGCGGCTGTCGAGGATGTTGAACGCGTGCGAGCTCTTGAGCACGTACGTCCACGCCGGCACCGGCAGGCGCGCGTCGATGAGGCGCTGAGCCTCGTCGGTGTACTCCTTGAAGAACGCGCGGGCCGCGTCGACGTCGGCGTCGTCGAGGTAGTAGCGCGACATCTCGTACTCGTTCTGCGCGAACACCTCGCCGTAGCTGATGCCCTCGGCGTACGCCATGTCCTTGAAGTGCGTGACGCCCTGCAGCGCCATGAGGATGCGCTCCATGCCGTACGTCAGCTCGACGGCGACAGGCTCGAGGTTCTGCCCGACGACCTGCTGGAAGTATGTGAACTGCGTGACCTCCATGCCGTCGAGCCAGACCTCCCAACCCAGGCCCCACGCGCCGATGGCTGGCTGCTGCCAGTTGTCCTCGACGAAGCGCACGTCGTGCGCGTCGAGGTCGATGCCGAGCGCCTCGAGCGAGCCGAGGTAGAGCTCCTGCGGGTTGCCCGGGTCGGGCTTGAGGATGACCTGGAACTGCGTGTGCGTCTGCAATCGGTTCGGGTTCTCGCCGTAGCGGCTGTCATCCGGGCGCACGGAGGGCTCGACGTACGCGACGTGCCACGGCTCGGGCCCGAGCACGCGCATGACGGTGTTGGGGTTCATCGTCCCCGCACCGACCTCGGTGTTGTAGGGCTGCACGACCATGCATCCGCGGTCGGTCCAGTACTTCTGCAGCGTCAACAGGGCATCTTGCATCGTCAGCACGTCGGTCACGCGCCCCAGGTTACCGAGTGCGCACGCGCCCCGCCCATTCGTCCCGATCACGGCGTCACAGCAGACGATGACGGCGCACGCGCCGCCCGGGAATGCGGGCGCTCGCCACGAGTTCCCGCGTCGTCAGCACCTTGGTCGGCGACATCCATCCGCACGACGGCTTGTGGAGCGCGTAGCCACCACCCAGGCTGACGGCCGCGTGGTCGATCAGGCCGTCGGGGTTGCGCCAGACATGGACCACACCGAGGCCGTCGTCGGTGTCATGACGCGGCAGCAACCGCGTCCGCTCTCGCAGCCACGCCTCGATGGGCTCGCGCTGCATCCACTCCTCACGCGCGCCGTCCATGCCGGCCGCGGCGAGAACGGCACCGAAGCAGTTGGGCCCGCTGGCGCGCGAGAACGTCCCCGCGATTTCACGGGCGCCTGGCAGCACGGCGTCGATGTCGCCCCAGGCCCGCTCGGTGATCTCGCGATGACGACTCGCGCGCCGCCCCTCGACGACGTATGCCACGACGCGCTCGAGGTCGCGCGCGATGGCCGACGCGTCGTCACCGCTACGCCAGAGGTGACGCGTGGGTTGCGCTCGCCTCAGAGACGCCGGCAAGGCGCGCTCCGCCGCGCGATCGAGCCAGCAGATGGCTTGATCGTCCACGCCGTACAGCAGGAACGTGTCCTTGAGCTCGAACGTCACCCGCTCGGGCTCGTCGCGCAGGCCGAGGTCGTGCGCGACGCTGCGGGGCACGACGAACGGCTGATTGACCGGCATCGTCCACGTGCGCCACTGCAGCAGCTGCTCGTGCGTCACCTCGATGCCGAGCACCTCGCGTACGGGCGCCCCGGACGGGCTCATGCAAGCCTCTTCTGCCATTCGATCATCGTGCCCTCGCGTTCGTAGCCGAGCTCGGAGTTGATCCGCAGCATGTGGGTGTTCGTCTCGTCGTTCCAGGTGCGCTGCACCTCGACGCCCGGCGCGACCTGCGGCAGCAGCAGCGACACCGCAGCCTTGACCCGGTAGCCGAGCCGGCGCCCACGGTGCGCGGCCTCGACCAGGGTGTCGTCCTGGTAGGCAATCCAAGGCGTCTCCGCGGGAACGCTGACGTGCGTGAGCGCGGCCATCTGCCCGGTCGATCGGTGCCACGCCACGGCCTCGACGACGCGTCGGCCCTGAGCGCGTGCGGTGTCGAACAGCTCGCGCACCCGCGCGGCATCCCACGTCTCCGGTTCGATCGCAACGTCACCGAGCGGGGTGTCGGTCGACATCATCGCTCCGAGACGGGCCCGCTCCTCGAGCCACTGCGACGGGAGGTCGTCGACGGCCGTCTCGACGACATACTCGTCGTCGAACGCGAGGGCGGCACGCATCTGTGCGGCGACGGCGTCGCTGACCGGCAGACGCTGAGCGTTGCGCACGCACGTCTGGGCCTGGGCGAACCCGCGGGCAGCGAGGAAGGCGCCCCCGGCGTCAGGCTGGCCGACGGGCGTCTGCGTCTCGACGAGGACCGTCGTACGTCCCTCGTCCTGCATGATCTCCTCCGCGGCTGAGAGCAGCGCCGAGCCGACACCCCGTCGTCGCGCGGGAGCCAGCACGTCGAGGTGGAGAAACGCGAGGTGGGTGTTGTCGCGGCGCGGCAGGACGAGCTCGGCGGCACCGACGACGCCAGCCGCTGTGTCCACGCCATCATCCTGGATGTCGGCTGCTCCCCCAACGGCGTCGTCGTCGTATGAGGCTTCCCCCTCGACGGCGACGAACGCATGACGCGTCTCGGATTCCTTGCCCCACATGGCGCGCAGCTCGTCGGCGGGGTAGGCGGTCGTGTGCTTGCCCCACTGCTCGTGGCCCACCGTCATGAAGACCTGCGCCCAGGTGTCGAACAGCGGGTCGGACGGGCCGATCTGACGAATGCGCATGGCGACATTGCACTCAGCACCAGCTGCGTACGCAACCGGTTTTTCGGCGCGTCCGCCTGGATCGCGCGACAACCCGTTCATGCCGGCGGAGGCTCGGGCCGGAATGCCTCGACCGCCGGCGGTGTTGTCTCGGAACCCGAAGGAAAGGCACCTCATGTTCACTCGAAAGCACACCCGAACGCCCGAGGCGAGCGACCTGCACGACGTCCTCGACGTGCCGATGTTCTCCGAACTGCCCGACGGCTCGGCGACCCTGTACGTCGCGATGGGCTGCTTCTGGGGCGCCGAACGCATCTTCTGGAAGATTCCGGGCGTCGTCACCACGGCCGTCGGGTACATGGGCGGCCACGCCACCGAGCCGACGTACGAGGACGTCTGTGGCGGCGGCACGGGCCACACCGAGACGGTCATGGTGGCCTACGACCCGTCGCGCGTGTCCGAACGCGAGCTTCTCAAGGCGTTCTGGGAGAACCACGACCCGACGACCGCGAACCGGCAGGGCAACGACGTCGGCACGCAGTACCGCTCGGCGATCTACTGGACGACGCCGCAGCAGGAGCGCGCTGCCCGCGAGACGTCCGCGCTCTTCCAGGAGGCACTCGACGACGCGGGCCGCGGCGCCATCACGACCGAGATGCGCCCGGCCGACGAGGCGGGCCCCTTCTGGCCGGCGGAGCTGTACCACCAGCAGTACCTGTCCAAGCACCCGGGCGGCTACTGCAACCACGGCTTCAAGGGCGTCACGTGCCCCGTCGGCGTCGCCGACCTGCCCGCGCAGACGGACGTCCTCCCGCCACGCTGACGACGACATGCACGGCGGCCGCTGAGCCGGCGGCCAATCAACCGGCCACCGCGGCGCACCGGCCGTCTCAGCGCACCTGGAAGGCCCGGCTCGTTCCGGTATGGGCACTGACCTTGCCGTTGCACCCGTTCTTCCAGTTGCCCTGCTGCACGAGGCGATACGTGCCCGCGGGCGTGCCGCGACGTATGCGCCACTCCACGGTGCATCGCGAGTACGAGACGCCCTCGCGCGACCAGACGTACGAGGTGTCCCAGTCGTGGTCGTCGGACGTCGACCCACGACGAGCCGACCTGACGCTGCACCTTGACGAACGTGCCCCTCGTGCGGAAGTCATTCTTCGGGTGGCCGCCGCGGAAGACCGCCCGCACGCTCGAACCAGCCGAGCACGTGGCGTCCGGCTGGGTCAGGACGCCACCGAAGTGCTGCCCGGGTGGGGCGTCGTCGAACACGACGCCGGGGCCCTCGGCGCGTGACCGACGTCACACTCATCACCCACCTAGACGATCGTCCAAGCGGTGTGAAGAAATCACTCACCCGAGCCTCGACGGCGAAAGACGCCGCATCAGCCACCCCGGATGTCGCACGTCACAATGTTCGCCCACGTCTCATCTCCAGTGCCACAACTTGACGCTTTGTCGTGCGCGGCTCTAATCTCGCTGCTGGTCAAGAGATCCGATGCAAAGCCCTGGCTGGTCGGACGGCAACCCTCACACGCGTGGCGGGGTGCTCCAGGTGATGACCCGGCCGCGTCGACCACGCGGCAAGCACGCTCGGCACCCAACGTGACGGCATCCTCGTGAGCCTTCCGTTGCGCTGCCCAGGCCCCGAAAGGCATGCCCCGCACGACACCGCGCCCCACCCCGGCGCCCCCGCCTTCACGCTGACTCCGCGCACCCGCGCCAGCTCCGCGCATTCGCATCCTTGCCGCCTCACCAGGAGAGATCATGACCGACAAGCACACCCCCGCCGACGAGACCTCGACGCCCGCCTCGTCCACGCATGACGCCACGAGCGCCGAGAACGGCGCGAGCGCCCTGCCCCCGAAACCGAAGAACAACACCGGCAAGTACGTCGCGATCGGCGCAGGCGTCCTCGTCGTCGCGCTGGCCGCCGGCATCGGGGCCAAGGTGTTCGGCGGGAGCAGTGACGACAAGCTGACCCACCTCAAGGTGGGCACGACGGAGGCGTCGGACCCGTACTGGAACCAGCTCGTCAAGGTGGGCAAGGACAAGTACGGCCTCGACATCGAGCCGGTCAACTTCTCTGATTACACCCAGGCCAACCCCGCGCTCTCCGAGGGCCAGGTCGACCTCAACCAGTTCCAGCACCTGCAATTCCTCGCCGACTACAACACCAAGGCGAAGCAGAACCTCACGCCCATCGGGGCGACGTACATCGTCCCGCTGGCGCTGTACTCGAAGAAGCACACGAGCGTCGGCCAGTTCCCCCAGGGCGGCAAGATCGCCATCCCCAACGATCCGACGAACCAGGCACGCGCCTTGCTGCTGCTGCAGAGCGCCGGACTGCTGAAGCTCAAGGGTGGTGGCACCTCGCTGTCGACCCCGGCCGACATCGACGCCGGCGCCTCGAAGGTCACCGTCACAGCGGTCAACGCCGAGCAGACCGCCGCTGCGCTGCCGTCCGTCGACGGCGCGATCGTCAACAACAACTTCGCCGCGGATGCGAAGCTCGACCCGAGCAAGGCCCTGTTCAAGGACGACCCGCATGCGGCCTCGTCGAAGCCGTACATCAACGTCGTCGTCGCGCGCGCCGCGGACAAGGACAACGCCGACTACGCCAAGTTCGTCAAGGCCTACCACGACCCGAGCGTCGAGAAGCTCATCGAGGAGCGCACGAAGGGCACGAGCGTCCTCGTGAACAACTCCGCCTCCGACGTGCAGGGCATCCTCGCGAAGCTCGAGGCCCAGATCAAGGCGAAGGGATCGAAGTGACGGGCCCCTCCCCCACACTGACGAAGGCCGCCGCGCCGGCGAGTGACACCCCGCCCGCCGTCGCCTTCCACGATGTCGGCAAGACGTTCACCCGCGGCAAGAACCAGGTGACGGCTCTCGACGGCATCACGACGCAGGTGGAGCGCGGACGCATCGTCGCCGTCATCGGTTTCTCCGGCGCCGGCAAGAGCACCCTCGTCCGTCTCATCAACGGCCTGGAGACGCCGACGCGCGGCCACGTCGAGATCGACGGCGTCGACCTCGCGTCGCTGTCCGCGAAGCAGGTGCGCGAGCTGCGCGGTCGCATCGGCATGGTGTTCCAGCAGTTCAACCTCATCCGCTCGCGCACGGTGTACGCCAACGTCGCCTACCCCCTCGAGGTCGCCGACTGGGACAAGGCGCGCCAGGAGGCGCGCATCACCGAGCTGCTCAGCTTCGTCGGGCTCACCGAGAAGGCGTGGGCCTACCCCGACGAGCTCTCCGGCGGGCAGAAGCAGCGCGTCGGCATCGCCCGTGCGCTCGCGACGAACCCGGAGATCCTGCTCGCCGACGAGTCCACGTCCGCGCTCGACCCCGACACGACGAAGGACGTCCTCGCGCTGCTGCGCCGCGTCAACGACGAGCTCGGCGTGACGATCGTCGTCATCACCCACGAGATGGACGTCGTGCGTGAACTCGCCGACGCCGTCGTCGTCCTCGAGGCCGGCCGCATCGTCGAGTCCGGGCGCACCGTCGACGTCCTCGGCGCGCCGAAGGCGGACGCGACGCGCCGCCTCGTCGACGCCACCCTGCGCAACGTGCCCGACGCACGCGAGAGCGCCCGGCTGCGCGCTGCCCACGACGGGCGCCTCGCGACGCTGACGGTTCACGACCCGCGCGAGTTCGGCCGTGTCCTGGCCGGCATGTCCGCACACGGCGTCGAACCGGAGATCGTGCACGGCGGCCTCACACCGCTCAAGGACGACACCCTGACGACGTTGACGCTCGCCCTGCGCGGCGACGACGCCGCCGTCACCACCGTGCTCGACGAACTGCGTCTCGCCGCCGACGTCGAGGAGGTCGCCGCATGATGCCCGCAACCGATTGGGAGGCGCTGCGCCCCACGATCGTCACCGCGGTGGGCGAGACGCTGCTCATGGTCGGCGCGACGATCATCATGGGCGGCCTGCTCGGCCTCGCCCTCGGCGTGCTGCTCAACACCACACGACGCGGCGGCATCCTCGAGAACCGAGTTCTGCACACGGTGCTCAACGTTCTCGTCAACATCATCCGACCGATCCCGTTCATCATCTTCGCCGCCGCTCTCGGGCCGCTGACGCTCGCCGTCACGGGCTCGACGATCGGTGCGAAGTCGATGATCTTCCCGCTGACGATCGCCTCGACCTTCGGCATCAGCCGCATCGTCGAGCAGAACCTCGTGAGCGTCGACCCCGGCGTCATCGAGGCGGCGCAAGCGATGGGGGCGAGTCCGTGGCGCATCATCCGCACCGTGCTCATCCCCGAGGCGCTGGCGCCGCTGATCCTCGGCTACACGTTCGCGCTCGTCGCGGTCATCGACATGACGGCCGTCGTCGGCGCCATGGGCGGCGGCGGCATCGGTGACTTCGCCCTGTCCTACGGTTACCGCCGCTACGACTGGGCCGTGACGTGGGCCGCCGTCGTCGTCATCATCGTCTTCGTTCAGATCGCCCAGTTCATCGGCAACGCTCTGGCCCGCAAGGCGCTGCGTCACTGAGACACCCTCCGCGCTGCTCGGCGCGAGCATGACGAAGGGCCGCGAGAATCCGAAGAGGATGATCGCGGCCCTTCGCCGTCAGGACGCGTCAGACCAGCGTCCGTCAGACCAACCGTGCGTCAGCGAGCGCCGACGGTGGCGACCTTCTGCAGGCTCGAGCGCAGGTCGGCCTGCATGCCCTCACGCTGCTGGACGTGGTGGTGCTTCTTCTTCGTGCTGGACGCGCTTTCCGTCACCTCGTTGGCGGGGCCGGGCTCCGGCTGGGGCACGGGGTCGCACTCGACGTCGGCGTGGCCCGGTCCACCCGCCCGCGCGGGCATCGCGCCAGTGAGGAGGTAGGCGGAGATCTTGTCGTCCGTGCAGGCGATGCCATTGAGCGAACCGGAGTGCGTCGTTCCACCGACGCCCTCGATGAGAGCGCTCTTCGGGAAGCGCTTGCGCACCTCAAGCGCGCCCGGGAACGGCGTCGCACCGTCGTGGGTCTCGGCGATGAGCAGCACCGGCCCGACCTTCGAACCGTCGATCTTCATGGCCTGCGCGTTCGTCGCCTTGACCGGCCAGCTCGTGCACGGGAGGTTGAACATGGCGTTCGCCCACGTCTCGAAGGGCGCCTTCTTGTCGACCTTCGAGTTGTCCGAGAGCCACTTGCTCCACACGTTCGACCACTTGATGTCGGTGCACTGCGTGCCGAGGTAGACCGCGTAGCTGTTGTCCGAGCCCGGCCCGGAGCCGTTGGCGTCGTCGTACAACGCGGTCGTCGGGCCGAAGTCACCCTTCTGCAGCGCAGCGGCCAGGGCGGCGCCGTCGTCCTCCCAGCCGAAGACGTAGTAACCGGCGTTGAGGTAGGCGTCGGTCCACTCGTCAGGCCCGATCTTGCCGTTTGCGGGCTTCTTCGCGAGCTTGTCGCGCATCGAATACCACTGCTTCTTGATGGCCTTGCCGCTCGTGCCGAGGTGGTACGTCGCGTCGTTGCCCGCGACCCAGTCGAAGAAGACGTCCATGTTCTTGTCGAACGCGATGTCCTGGTTGAGGTTCGCGTCGTACCAGACGTCGCGCGGGTCGACGACACCGTCCATGACCATGCGACGCGTCTGCTTCGGGAACATCGTGGCGTAGACCTGGCCGAGGTACGTGCCGTAGCTGAAGCCGTAGAAGTTGATCTGCTTCTCACCGAGCGCCTTGCGGATCGAGTCCATGTCGCGCACGTTGTCGATCGTCTTCATGTGCGGCATGAGCTTCGCACCGGCAGCCTTGGAGCACGACGCGGAATAGGCGGCCGACTTCTTCAGCCAGGCCTGCGACGTGCCGGCCTTCGTCACCCGGTAGTCAGGGCGGTTGTAGCCGAAGTAGTTGCCGTCGCAGGCCAGGGTCGGGACGCTGGAGCCCACGCCGCGCGGGTCGAAGCCGATCCAGTCGTACGGGTCGCCGCCCTTGTTGGGCACGGCGCCGCCGAGGCGCGACAGCGTCAGACCGGAGCCGCCCGGGCCACCTGGGTTGACGAGCATGATGCCCTGCTTCTTGGCGTCGCTCGTCTTGTGCTTGATGCGGGAGACGGCGATCTTGATCTTCTCGCCCTTGGGCTTGGCGTAGTCGAGGGGCACCTCGACGAAGCCGCACTGGGCGCCGGCCTTGCTCAGGCGCGCGTTCGCGCAGGTACCCCAGGTGACCGGCGGCGGGGTGTAGGACGAGGAGGCGTCCGCAGTGGGCGTCGCGCCCTGAGCGGGAACGGAACTCGCCGCCGTGACGGGGGCCGACAGCCCGACGCCCAGCAGGCTGAACGCAGCGCCCACGGCGCCGATGGTCTTCTTCATGCGTACTCCCTGGATGGCCTGGTGAACCGCGCGTCCACGAGCGTGTGGCGCCGTGTTCGATCATGCCCCTTGGAATGCGCTGTGTGTCTCCCCTGTGTAACCTTTGTGTAAAGTTCGTCACACTGGGCATGTCGCTCGACAAGTGTGATCAACCCTGAGGGCGCACGAACGGAAACGCGAGCGTCGCACGGATCGGCGCACCGAGCATCATCATGATGGAGCGGTCGACGCCGATGCCGAGCCCACCCGTCGGCGGCATCGCGTACTCGAGAGCGCTGAGGAACGCCTCGTCGAGCGACATCGCCTCGACGTCACCGGCCGCGGCCTTGAGGGACTGCTCCGTCAGGCGCTTTCGCTGTTCGATCGGGTCGACGAGCTCCGAGTAGGCGGTGCCGATCTCGGCGCCGAACGCGACGAGGTCCCAGCGCTCCGACAGCCTGGGGTCGCCGCGATGCGCGCGGGCGAGCGGTGACGTCTCGACGGGAAAGTCGATGTAGAACGTCGGGAACATGGTCTGGCCCTCGACGAGTTCGTCGTACAGCTCGACGACGAGTTCACCCGCACTCTTCTCGCGCGGCGCGTCGACGCCGTGCGCCGCGCAGACCGCAGCCACCTCGTCCCGCGACGACGCCGACGTCAGCGTCACCCCGCAGGCCCTGGAGACGGCTTCGTGCACGGGGATCGTCGGCCACTGTCCGGATAGGTCGACACGCTCGATCGTGCCGTCGGGGCGGGGGCGTTCGGCGAACTCCCCACCGTTGACGGCCCTCGCGACGGCGAGGAGCACCTCGCGCGTCAGGTCGCGCATCGTCAGGTAGTCGCCGTAGGCGTCGTAGGCCTCGAGCGAGGTGAACTCGGGGTTGTGGGTCGCGTCTGCGCCCTCGTTGCGGAAGTTTCGGTTCAGCTCGAACACCTTCTGCATGCCGCCGACGGCGAGCCGCTTGAGGTACAGCTCGGGAGCGATGCGCATGAACAGCTCCATGCCGTAAGCATTGATGTGAGTCTTGAACGGGCGCGCGGACGCCCCACCGTGCACCGCCTGCAGCATCGGCGTCTCCACCTCGGTGTACCCGAGTGCGTCGAACGCGTCACGGAACGCCCGCACGCCACGTGATCGGCGCAGCAGCGTGTCCATCGAGTCACGGTTGACGATCAGGTCGAGCGAGCGGTTGCGGATGCGCGCGTCGGGGTCGCAGAACGGTGAGTGCAGGTCGGGGATCGGGCTCAGGCACTTCGCCGCCATTTGCCAGTCGCTGACGTGCACCGACAGCTCTGCGTGCTTCGACGTGACGATCTCGCCCGTCACCGAGACGATGTCCCCGAGGTCGATCCAGTGTCGCCAGTGCTCGTACTTCTCGGCCGGGGTGACGTCGCGCGTCGCCATCGCTTGGAGGCGGGCGCCGTCCTCGTCGAGCACGACGAAGCTGACGCCACCGAAGTCACGCAGGGCCCGCACCCGCCCCGTGACGGAGACGCGCTCGCCCGTGCGGTGATCGGCGGGAAGCCGGCCGTGCGCCGTGACGACGTCCTCGATGCGCGCGGTGCGCGGCACTGCGACGGGGTAGCCCTCGACGCCGCCGGCCTCCATGCGGGCGAGCTTCTCGCGGCGCACGCGCTGCTGTTCGCTGCGGCGCGGCTCGGGCATCCGCGGGGTGAGTGCGTCCGCCTCGAGGGCCTGGACTCGCTCGACGAAGACGGCTTCGGGGCGCGGCGGCTGATGGTCGGCCGGCTTGGGCCCGACGAGCAATCGCGGCCCGATGAGGGGGACGAAACCCTCGGCCACACCCGTCGCGAAACCGGCACGCGGGACGGTGAGCTCGGCGTCGTAGCAGAGGAAGCGCGGCACCCATTCGGGGTGGTACTTGTCGTTCGAGCGGTAGAGCGTCTCCAGTTGCCAGAACTTCGACGCGATCGAGAGCGCCTTGTCCGTGACGCGGGTGATGGGGCCGGCGCCCACCTCGTCCGCATCGGCGAAGACGTTGCGGAAGACTGCGAAGTTCAACGAGATGCGCCGGATGCCCAGTGCGGGTGCCGCTTCGGCGAGGTGCGTGACCATGAACTCGTTGAGGCCGTTCTCGGCCTGACGGTCGCGGCGCATCAGGTCGAGCGACAGCCCGCGCGAGCCCCACGGGACGAAGGACAGGAACCCCCGCACGGCGCCACGGGCGTCGTGGGCGGTGATGACGACGCAGCGCCCGTCCGCGCGGTCACCAAGCCGGTTGAGGGCCATCGAGAATCCGCGCTCGGTCTCGTTGCCGCGCCACTTGTCGGCGAGCCGCGAGAGTTCGGCCAGTTCGTCGTCGCCCAGTTCGTCGTGGCGGCGTACCTGGGTCGTGTAGCCGCAGCGTTCGACGCGGGTGACGGCCTGGCGGACGGGACGCATCGAGCGCCCGCGCAAGGAGAAGGTGTCGGTGTCGATGATGGCCTCGTCACCGAGCGACCACGCCTTGAGCCCCGCCTCGATGTAGGCGCGCGCTCCCCTCGTGCTGGCGGAGAGGACGGCGGGGTACAGCCCGTGCTCGCGGCACTGGCCGAGCCACACGGCGATGGCGTCGTCCCAGGACTCAGCTCGCCCGATGGGGTCGGCGGACGCGACGCTGACGCTCCCCTCGTTGCGGAACGTGACGGCGGCGCGGCCGTCGGGGGCGAAGACGACGGCCTTGTCCCGACGCGTGGCGAAATACCCCAGGGAGTCGTCCTCGCCGTGCTCGAGCAGGAGACGGCGGATGCGCAGTTCCTCGTCGGCGTCGATCAGCCCGGAGCCGCGGCCCGAACGCCAGAGGACGAGCAGCGAGAAGATGAGGACGAGGGTCGACACCGTGCTCGCGACGACGAAGGTCCATTCGTACCCCTGGTGCCCTCCGAAACCCGGGCTGGCCGGCGGCGTCCTGACGCCGAACGTGCTGCGGACCGACCAGACGAACTTCTGCCCGAGGGTGTCGAGATCACGCGGGAACGACAGGGTGAGCAAGAACGCGACGACGAACGACAGGAACAGACCTCCGATGAGGCTGATGAGTGCCGCCGCCTTCGAGCCGGAACTGAACCGCGCTCGGAACGCGGAGCGTGCGAGGAGCACGACGACGAACGACGTGACACTCAGAGCCAGGATGGCCGCGGACACACCCGGCGACGTCTGGAACTGCGCCCAGTCGCGATAGACGCCGCGCACGTGGAGACGGTTGATCATCTGGGTGACCTGGTGCGCGAACACGAGACGCGCGAGCGAGTCCAACACCGAAAGCCCCATGACGACGGCGAGGACGGTGTGCGCCGGACGGAAACGACGGCGGATACCGGGCTCTTCCGAGTTCCGG